>DASZRZ010000074.1:0-6417 GCA_035548935.1 Terriglobales bacterium | reverse complement strand
CCAGCGTGGCGGTGAGTGTAAGGACAATGGCGCTTTTGCTGACGTGAAAGTCCGCGGCCAGTGTGTCCATCATGAAAACGACGATGAAGAAGTCAAAGGCGTCCAGAGTCCAGCCTAGAAAACCGGCCGCTACCGCATGCTTTTGGCCGCCACCACTGCTTTGCATCATCTGAAAGATTCTCCCGGGGAAGTGCCGCCAAACGGATTTGGCTTAAAGCGGAAGGTATCTCATCACGAAGCGGTGCAGGAATGCAACCGATGGGTGTAGCGCTGGATCGCAGCCGGAAGTTGCCGGCGGCTAGATGGCGACAGCCATGGAGCTGCGGTACCACTCGGTCGTGCGCTTGAGGCCCTCTTCGAAATCCACCAGCGGCCTGTAGCCAATAGCTTCGCTGGCCAGAGTGATATCCGCGAGCGAGTGTGCGATGTCCCCGGTCCGCGGCGGACCATAAGCGGCAGGACGATCATATCCGGTGAGAGCGCGCAGAATGTCGTAAGTCTGGTTCAGCGTGATGCGCTGGCCGGTCGCACAGTTAAAGGCTTTGCCTGCGGCCTTGGAGGCCGGAGCGGCGCAGGCCAGAAGGTTTGCCGAGACAACATTGTCGATGTAGGTGAAGTCGCGGCTCTGCTCGCCATCGCCGAAAATCGTGGGCTGTTCCCGCCGGAGCATGCTGGTGGTGAACTTCGCCAGAACTCCCGAATACATGGAAGCGGGGTCCTGATAGGGTCCGAATACGTTGAAGTAGCGCAGAGAGACGGTCTCGAGACCGTAGGTACGGTAGAAAGCCGCCATGTAATGCTCGGCGGCGAGCTTGGCCACGGCATAGGGCGAAATCGGACCGGGCACCATGCCCTCGTGCTTGGGAAGAGTGGGCGTATCTCCGTAGATCGAAGACGAGGATGCGTAAACTACCCGCTTCACCCCGGCATCGCGGGCTGCAATCAGTACACTGAGTGTGCCATCTACATTGGCGACGTTGGAGGCAACGGGATTTGCCACCGAGCGGGGAACGGACGCAATCGCCGCCTCGTGAAAAACGAAGTCGACTCCGTGACAGGCTTCCGCTATTGCCTTCGTGTCATTGATGTCGGCTTCGCGGAGGTCGATCTGATGGCGGATGCTTTCCAGGTTCCCGGGCTTGCCGGTGCTGAAATTATCGATGCCGCGTACCTGGTCTCCGCGAGCCACGAGCGCGCGTGCCAGAGACGAGCCGATAAAACCGGCAATCCCAGTGATTAGATATTGAGCCATCTCGGACTACAAATCCCGGAACCATCACCCAGCCATCGAAAGCCGGCAATGAAACCTTAGCAGCGGACGATGTTCGCCGCGTCGATTCCACCGGTGGCATTGCGCGTATCCACTACCAGCTGCGATTCGGCGACGATCCGCCTGTAATCGTAATCGGAGTGGTTGGTGATGATCAAGACACAATCATACTGTCCGAGATCGCTCAAGGGCACGCATTTCATCTGCAGGTCATAGTGGCGGCCCTTGCCCACGGTGGGGAAGTAGGGGTCGTTGTAGCTGACGTTGGCTCCGCTGTCCTTCAGCAACTCGATTACAGTGAGCGCCGGAGATTCGCGAAGATCGTCGATGTCCTTCTTGTAGGCCACGCCCAACACCAGAACTTTGGCGCCGTTTAACGCCTTCTTGCGGGTGTTCAGCGCCTCGCTGACGGACTGCACTACCTGGTAAGGCATCTGCGTATTGATGTCGCCAGCCAGTTCAATGAAGCGGGTCTGAAAATCGAATTCCTTTGCCTTCCACGAAAGATAGTAAGGATCGACCGGAATGCAGTGGCCGCCGAGTCCCGGGCCGGGATAGAACGCCTGGAAGCCGAAGGGCTTCGTTTTGGCGGCGTCGATTACCTCCCAGATGTTGATGTTCATGCGCAGGCAGAGCAGCTTCAGCTCATTGACCAGCGCGATGTTCACGCAACGGTAGATGTTCTCGAGCAGCTTGGTCATCTCAGCCGCGGCGGGACTGGAGACCCGCACGGTGCGGTTGAAGATGGTTCCGTAAACGGCGCAGGCAAGCTCGGTGGCGATGGGGTTCAATCCACCGATCACCTTGGGAATATCACAGCGGGCTACATCCGTATTGCCCGGGTCTTCGCGTTCGGGCGAGAAAGCCACGTAGAAGACGTTGTCGTTGGCGTTGGCGCGTGCGGCCTTCAGTCCGGCACGATTGCCTTTTTCGAGAATCGGAACCATGACCTCTTCGGTGGTTCCGGGATACGTGGTGCTCTCCAGAACAACGAGTTGGCCGGCACGCAGATGAGGAGCGATGGCCTCGGCGGTCTTGGTGATGTAGCTGAGGTCGGGCTGACGGTATTCGTCGAGCGGAGTCGGAACGCAGATGATGACCGCGTCCATCTCGGAAATCCGGGCAAAGTCAGTTGTGGGCGTGAAGCCCGCTGCCTGGGCGTCGCGAATTTCGCGGGGCTCAATGCGGACGATGTAGCTGCCGCCCTGCGAGAGTGTATCCACCTTCTTGCGATCGATATCGAAGCCCGTGATGGCGAATCGTTCGCTACTGAACAACAGGGCGAGCGGCAGGCCGACGTAACCAAGCCCGATGATGCCGATTTTAGCGGTCCGTGATTCGATCCCGGCGGTGAACCGCTCGGGGGCAAGGAGAGTTGGTTTCGCGACAGTAGCCATGGAAAAAAGTCAGTCCTTGGAAATCGAGGTTACCCCAGGACGGCGGAAATTGCTTCGTCACCAAGGTAACCAATGGTCTTAATCCCGTATTAATTCATCCTGAGCGTGTTGCTGGGTGCGCGTTGCAGGTCGTACTGGCGAATCTTGTAAAGCAACGCCTTGTAGCTGATCTGAAGCAAAACGGCTGCCTTCTTGCGGTTCCAGTTGGTTTGTTCCAGCGCCTTGGCGATGGCGTCCATTTCGGCTTCGTCCTTCAGTCCGCGGACCAGGCCCTTGAGGCCGATGGATGCATTTTCAGCCCCAGCTGGCTGTCCGCTCTCCGGCTTGCCAGAAACCAGGTCGGCGATGGCCAGGTCTTCATCGCCGAGAATCAGGTAGCGCTTCAGGAAGTTTCCCAGTTCGCGCAGGTTTCCCGGCCAGTTATAACGCTCGCACGCGGCGATCAGCTTGGGTCCCAGCGGCAGGGAAGGGCGGGCATACCGCTCCGCCATCTGGCTCATGAAGTGTTTCAGCAGCAGGGGAATTTCTTCCTTGCGATCCCTGAGCGGCGGCAGGGTAATGGAAAAACCATTCAATCGGTAATAGAGATCCTCGCGCAGCTTGCGGTTGGCAATCGCCTCTTCGATATTGATATTGGTGGCCGCGAGCACGCGGACGTCCGCCTTCATTACCGTGCGTCCCCCCAGGCGGGAGAAGGTTCCATCCTGAAGCACATGGAGCAGCTTGGCTTGAAGCTGCGTGGGCATCTCGCCGATTTCGTCCAGAAGAATGGTGCCCTTGTTGCATACCTCGAACTTGCCCGGCTTGGCGTGCACGGCCCCGGTAAAGGCGCCGGGCTCATAACCGAAAAGTTCGCTTTCCAATAAATCCGCTGGAACCGCCGCGCAGTTCACTTTGAGGAACGTACGATGCGCCCGGGGCGAGTATTTGTGGATAAGCCGCGCAATCACTTCTTTGCCGGTACCGCTCTCCCCGAGAATCAGAACAGGAATATCGACGTTGGCGACCAGCTTCGACTGCGAGCGAATCTTCCGCATCGCGGGGCTGGCTGCGACAAAGAAAACATCTTCTCCCAGGTCTTCAATCTCACCCTGCACAACGGGCGGATGATCGGCGGACGCGCCCAGACATTGCTGGATGACCGCTTCAAGATCCGCTTTATGAAAGGGCTTGGTCAGGTAGTCCTGCGCCCCCAGTCGAATCGCCTGCACCACCTTGCGTGTGTCGCTCAGGCAGGAGAGCATGACGACTTTGATCTGGGGATGAAGCTCGCGAATCTTTTCCAGGGTCTGCAAGCCATCCATGCCAGACATGAGTACGTCGAGCAAAACCAGGTCGGGAAGAGGAGGCTGTTTCAGCAGAGCCAGTGCTTCTTCACCGCTGGTGGCGGTGATGGTGCGAAAGGAATCCACTTCGAGCAGCGTCTGCAAATAGCGCAGCATGCTCGGTTCATCGTCGACAACTAAGATTCTTGCGGGAGCGCTCATGTTCTCCGATTGCTTAGAAAGTTGTTATTCAGATGGCAGCTGCCGAAGGGGCAGCAGGAAAGAAAATTTGCAGCCACTCCCCGGTTCGCTTTCCACCCAGATTTTTCCACCGTGAGCCTGCACCAGGCGGCGCGCGATTCCCAGCCCAAGCCCCATGCCGTTGCCATCCTTATGATCGGAGGGTACCTGGAAGAAGTCGTTGAATATGTCCTGATGGTACTCAGGTATGATGCCGGGTCCAGTATCAGCAACGGTTACTTTGATGGCGTTGGGCCCGTTATGGCGCCGGGTCCGTTTGTCCTGCGTAAAGCCGCTGGGATTTTCCGCCACACGGCGCTCCCATAGCAGCATCTCTGCGTTGAGCCAGACAGTTCCTCCCACGGGGGTGAACTTCAAGGCGTTTTCCAGAAGATTCGAGACGACCCGCTGCATGCGGTCATAGTCGAAGACAAAGGTCTGCATGTCCTCGGAAGCGAGGCAATAAAAGGCAACGCCCTTGGCCTGGAATCGTTGCAACCAGAATCCACAAATCTCAACGATACAGGCGTGAAGGTTACGGGCCTCATCCAGCCGCAGGTTCAGCATGCCCGTTTCCAGGGCGCTGAAAGTAAGAAAATCCGAGATCAGGCGCTGAAGGCGGGAACTGCTCGACTCCATGTCCTGCAAAACCCGGTGCTGCCGCTCGTTGAGATCTCCCAACTTGCCGCTCATGAGCAGCTCGATGTATCCGGAAACCACCGCCAGGGGGGTCCTCAGGTCATGGGCAGCGGTGGCAAGCGCCTGCGAGCAACGCTGGTATTTCTCCTGCAATAGCCGGTGGGCGCGAACCAGCTCCTCCATGTCCAGGCCTTCGGTGAGGGAGCCAGCCAGAGCCATGTCTGAGCCGGGGCTGTGCAATTCTGGGGTGTGATGGTTCTCCGAGATAGATTCGGACATAACTCCGCCTGCAATGTCTCGGGGGAGGGGTGGAATACTGCGATCCAGAAGTCAGGATATGGACTATACCTGACACATTCTGAGACAGATGCTAGCCAAGCAGGGTCCGGGTGTCAACGTAATTTTGGGAAAATTGCAACTTGTTTCCCATAAAGCCGCAAAATTTTGCTATTTTGCCTCCCTGAAAAGTGGGGGGCTCTTTCCAATCAGAGTTTTACGAACTTCGCCTAAAAGAAACGAGGAGTTGTACTTAGCTCTTAAGCTAAGTAGATGGCCCGATTACCATAGTTTGGCCCTCAATATGCCATAAGCACAGTAACGTCATGGCTAAGACTGATTCGGAGCGCAGGGTACACCCTCGCCTCCCACTATCTATTCCGGTGTTTGTCCGTGGTACGGACGACCAGGGGAAAGACTTCCTGGAGTTCGCCACAGCTCTAAATATAAGCGCAGGCGGTATTTTGCTGGCTACAAGGCGAAATTTACCGAAATCGGCGACTTTATCGCTGGAAATTCCAGTCGCTCCCATGCCCCAGTCAACCGACTTTTCGCACTCCGTTCGCACCCTCAAGGCCCGTCTTGTGCGGCTGACGCATGGCGAAAAGTGCAACCTGCTTGGGATGAAGTTCCCCCGCCCAATCGGAACCCCCAACAAAGCAAGTGCAAGAGGAAAGGATTTTTCCACAAAGTGAAAATGTTTTCCCTCGGCGAAAACCACTGCATCCAGGGTTCGTAAGACTTCCGGGGTTACCTACGGCACGTTAGGTCCCATTTTTTATGGTGTTAAGCCCCGGAATTCCGTTTATGATTTAGTTCACTTGCCGTCTCCTCCCTCCCCGACCCGCGCAAGCTTTGGCGCTAAATGTGCAATGAGTTGTAATTGTTCATTGCCCTAAGAGGAAACTTACTTGGGTCTGCCATCCATCTCGTTGAGCAAAACCGCCGCATCCAGTCTCCCCCCCGAATCGGTCATCTTTGGGGTTTCTCATCCCATGCAGGTCGTCCGGGAGAGGCTCGAGAAGATTGCCATCGCCAACGTTCCGGTGCTGATTGAAGGGGAGAGCGGGACCGGTAAGGACATTATTGCTCGTCTTTTACACGTGCTTTCGCCCTGGCGGGACGGTCCTTATGTAAAGGTGAACTGCCCGGCGATCCCCGACACCCTGCTGGAAAGCGAGTTGTTCGGGCACGAGAAGGGCGCTTTTACGGGAGCCAACGATTCCCGTCCGGGACGCGTGGAGATGGCCAGCCGCGGAACCCTTTTTCTGGATGAAATTTCGGAGTTGGAGAGCGGACTTCAGTCCAAGCTGCTGCAGTTGCTCCAGGA
>DASZRZ010000073.1:0-2292 GCA_035548935.1 Terriglobales bacterium | reverse complement strand
GCAGCCACCACCACGTCCATCCCTCGCGCCCGGGCTGCATCCAGCACCAGCAACGGAAACTTCCCGTTCCCCGCGATCAGCCCGATCCGCTCCGTGGTGCGCTCCATGCGCCTGTAGTTTAACCCGTTGTTTGTAAATGATTTCTGTAAATGATTTTTGTAAATGATTTCCCGGAAATGCTTCGCTTGGAAAATTGGCTTGGATGATTGGCTAGGAAAAGACCCGCCGCGAAGCCCCGTGCCCCGGCGCTACTTCAGCACACCCCGCTCCGCGCTCTCGATGAACTGCACCAGCAGCTCCACATCCGTGCTTAGGGGCTCGCTGCTCTTGATCTTCTCCAGAGCCTGCGACGTATTCAGCTTCGAGGCAAGCAGCACGCGAAACGCCTGCTGCAAGTCGCGGATTCTCTCCTCGCTGAAGCCCCGCCGTTGCAGGCCAACTTTATTCAGCCCATAGGAGTGAACGTCTCGCACCGCGCTGGTCTTCGAAAAGGGAAGCACATCCTGGGTAATCACCGTGCCGCCTCCGATATAAGCATGCGCTCCAATGCGCACGAACTGGTGTACCGGGCACAGCGCCCCCACCACCGCCCATTCTTCCACCGTCACATGGCCCGCCAGCGTGGCCGCGTTCACCAGCATGGCATCGTCGCCGATGCGGCAATCGTGGCCTACATGGCTGTAGGCCATAATCAGCGTACGGCTGCCGATCTTCGTCACCCCGCCACCCTTTACCGTTCCGCGATTGATGGTTACGTATTCGCGAATCTCATTGCCATCGCCCATCTCCAGGCGGGTGGCTTCGCCAGAAAAACTGATGTCCTGAGGGTCTGTGCCAACCGCGCAGAAAGGGAAGAACCGGTTTCGATCTCCAATCTTCGCCGGTCCTTGCAGGTGAACGTGCGACACAAGCTGGCACCCCTCCCCCAGCTCGACCTCTCTGCCGATCACGCAGTAAGGCCCCACCTGGCAGGAGTCCGGCACCTTCGCCGAGGGATCAATAATGGCAGTCGAATGGACCAAAGGGGGCTTTCGCTTCACCTTGCGTACGGCGTCTGCCGGTTGCTACATCCAGCGCGGCACCAGCTGGCACGACACCACGGCGTCGCAAACGCGCTTGCCGGAAACCGTAATGGTTCCCTGCATCCGCACCGCGGTTCGCCGCCATGCCAGCACCTCGACCTCAATGCGCAGCTGATCTCCCGGCACAACCGGCCGCCGGAAGCGCGCCTTTTCGATCCCGGTAAACACCATGATCTTGTTGTCCCGGTCGGGCACTTCGGTAAGCATCAGCGCTCCCCCCGCCTGGGCGATGGCTTCCACCATCAGCACTCCCGGCATGAGTGGAAATCCCGGAAAGTGTCCCGCGAAAAAGGGCTCGTTGATGGTAACGTTCTTCAGCGCGACAATGCGCTCCCTGGGCGTCAGCTCCAGCACCCGGTCGATCAGCAGAAACGGATACCGGTGAGGCAAAATTCTCTGTATGGCGGTAATGTCCAGAGCAGTGCTCGAATTTTCCTCTGGAGACGCCGGTACTGTTTGTGTTTCGTCCATGAACCTGGCTTTCCTTGCCGCGCTGGCTAAGCTTGCGCTTACTCGTGTGGCAAGTGGAAACTGAGCATTATAACGAATTCTTCATGACCACCCACCCCAAGCCTCCGGACGCCGCCATTCCTGTATCCCCCGCTCCTGCGGACTCTCAGGCCCCGGCCCTGCTCAAACATCTCGCGGAACGAAGTTCTGCCATGCTCTCCACTCTGCGCTCCTGGGTCGAGATGGAGTCTCCCAGCTTCCAGAAAAATGCAGTGGACACACTCGGACAGGCACTGGCGGCTGAATTCCGCTCTCGTGGCGGACAAATCCAGTTCCATCCCTCGCAAAACTTCGGCAATCACCTTCAGGTGGACTTCCCGGCGGAAACCGGCGCGCCCCTCCTTCTCCTCGGTCACTTCGACACCGTTTGGGAGACCGGCACCCTCAACTCCATGCCGTGCCACGAATCCCAGGGCCGCCTCTGGGGACCGGGCGTGCTCGACATGAAAGCCGGCATCGCCCAGATGCTCTTTGCCATCGAGGCTCTCACGGCAATCCATGGACGCCTGCCCCGGCCCGTCACCGTATGGCTTGTAACCGACGAAGAGGTTGGCAGCGACTCCTCCCGCTCCCTCACGGAGGCTCTGGCGGCAAAAATGAGCGCCGTGCTCGTACTCGAACCCGCCGCCGGTTTGCACGGTGCTCTCAAAACCTCCCGCAAAGGCGTGGGCGATTACACCGTGCAGGTCACCGGACGCGC
>DASZRZ010000072.1:0-7905 GCA_035548935.1 Terriglobales bacterium | reverse complement strand
GGAAGTGCGCCTTCTGGGTCGTGGTGTTCATCTCCTCGGCCACCACCAGGGGCTTGGGCTCAAGGTCGAGGGGAACACTGCTGTAGGCGCTGGAGGCCGTGCCCGCAGACTTCACCTCACGCCGCAAAGGCGTGAGATTGGCGCAGACCTCCACAATCGACTTGATGTGTTCCGGCGTGGTGCCGCAGCAGCCGCCAACAATGTTGACGCCATATTCCGTAATGAAGCGGCGGTGGTACTCCGCCAGCTCCTGCGGCGTGAGGGTATAAACGGCGCGTCCGCCAACGTTCTGCGGAAGCCCGGCATTGGGCAGAACCGAGATGAGCTTGGGCGAATTATCCCCAAGGTAGCGGACCGCGTCGTTCATCTCCCGCGGACCGGTGGCGCAGTTCAGCCCGATGGCGTCCACGTCGAACGGTTCCAGCGTGGAGAGGGCGGCTCCGATCTCGGACCCCAGCAGCATGGTCCCGGTGGCTTCCAGAGTCACTTGAACTTGTACCGGCAAAAGCTTCGAGGCCTGCCGCATGGCATCGAAGGCAGCCGCCAGGGCGCACTTGGCCTGAAGCAGGTCCTGGCAGGTTTCGATCAGCAATACATCCACACCGCCTTCGCCCTGGATGAGCGCGAGCATCTGCTCCAGGTAGGCGTCATACATTTCGTCAAAGCTGATGTGTCCGAGGGATGGAAGCTTGGTGCTGGGGCCGATTGAGCCCGCAATATAGCGTGGACGATCCGCTGTGGAAAACTGTGCGGCGGTCTCGCGGGCGAGGCGTATGGCGGCGTGATTCAGCTCCGCCACTTTATCCTGTAAGTCATATTCGGCCAGCACGATACGACTGGCCCCAAAGGTGTTGGTTTCGATAATGTCAGCACCCACCGCCAGATAGCTGGCGTGGATCTCGCGAATCATCTGCGGGCGGCTGAGGACGAGAATCTCGCTGCATCCCTCGTTGCCCCAGTAATCCTCGACGGTCGGATGGTATTCCTGGATCGACGTACCCATGGCCCCGTCGTAAATCACAACCCGTTCGCGAGCAGCTTGTAGGAAGTTCGTCATGAATTGAAATGCGCTGATTTGCTCTACGCGAGCCGCACTGAGACGCCATGCGCGGCCCAGGCGCTAATATCCAAGCTTATCAGCCCGTGGCGGCGGCAGGCAGTGACTTTGGAGGCTTGACCTTGGGTGCTTCCAGCTTCTCCGCCCAGCCGGTCCGCAATCCTGACGGCAGAGACAGCTAGCGTTTGGACTCCGGCTCGCCGGCTCGCTTGGGATTCTTCTCAGCTTCTGCCTGGTTGAACACCACATTGGCGCCCAGGTGCGCTGGCAGAGGAGACAGCATCTGCTCCTTGCGATAGACAAGGCTGCTGGCATTCAGGGTTGCGAGTTCGAATCCGTGGCCATGGGTTATGGCATCGGTGGGGCATGCCTCGACGCAATAGCCGCAGAAGATGCAGCGGTTGTAGTCGATGTTATAAACCTTGGCATAACGCTCGGCGGCGCTGATGCGGTTTTCGGCGGTGTTCTCCGCGGCTTCGATGTAAATGCAATTGGAGGGACAGGCGGCGGCGCAGAGGAAGCAGGCAACGCACTTCTCCAATCCGCTCTCATCCCGCTGCAGCACATGAACGCCACGGAAGCGCTCCTGAAACTTTGCGCCGCGCAGGGGCCCGGGGCCGTCAGGGTAGTTTTCAACTACCGTCTCGGAAAAAAGCTCTCGCAGGGTAATGCTCATGCCCTTGGCGATGGCAGAGATGTCTTTGATAAGGGGCATAACCCTTTAGTATAAACCGGTAGCCCTCAAGTATTCAAAGCGTGCGGTACGGGTTAAATCTTCTTGAGCCACGGTTGACGGAGTCTCCTGCGACCGTCATCGTCCCATTTGACGACCGCATCCTCATCGTTCGTCTGCTCCACTGTGCCGAATTCTCCCGTCGGCTTTCCGAAGTCTCCCAAACCTTCCACGCGATCTCCGGAATGCAGCTCCGGACCGTGGCCGTGAGGGTCGGTGAGCGGTGGCCTTCTGGCACGGTCTGAATCAGGAGCCGCCCCCGGATAGGACAGTGGCGGTTGAGGAGCTTTTCTCAGCTTCGATATCGGATTGGTGCTATTGGCCATGCTCCACTCGTTCCTCTGGTCCTGGATACAAGCATAGGCCCAGGCAGGCCACTCCGGCTGGTCCAAACTGCACACTTCCGTTAAACGAAAGACTGCTATTTCACGCCTGCTGCGAGGCCCCTCGCACACGGTGCTTCCAGTGCGTCCACACGAACCAGACGACTCCCATCAGCAGCAGCGCCAGCACGATTTCTTTAAACTGGAGGAAGTAGGGCTTGATGTCCATCCAGTGGTCGCCGAGCTTCAGACCTCTGTAGGCCAGCCCGAAGCACCAGGGCCATGAGCCGAGGAAGGTGTAGAGATGGAACCGCCCGCGGGGCATGCGGGCAATTCCCGCAGGCAGGGCGATGAATGTACGGATGACCGGAAGCAGACGTCCTATGAAAATCGCGGCATTGCCATAGCGGTGGAAAAAATGGTCGGCGTGCTCAAGGTCACGCTCATTCATCAGGATGTAACGCCCGAAGCGCTCCACCAGGGGCCGGCCGCCGTAAAAACCAACCTCGTACGCCACAATCGAACCGAGATTGCAGCCGATGGCCCCTGCGGTTGCCGCCCCCAAAAGGCTGAACCGTCCCTGGCTGACCAGAAACCCGGCAAAGGGCATGATCAACTCCGAAGGCAGGGGAACGCATGCCGACTCGATCCCCATCAGCACAGCGATTCCAGGATATCCGGCGCCATTGATGACCCAATACACAAGGCGAAAGGCAAGCGCGAAGAATTTTTCAATCATGGCAGGTCACAGAGTGGAGACTAACAGGGTTGACGGCAATGGGTCGAAGAGGAATGCCCTGCAAAGAAGCCGGAGAGTAATGGGTTGCAATCCTGCAGGGAACTTAAAAGGGTAAAGGGTAAAGGAAAAGACACAGGCCTACCGGGCCGCAGCGGCTAGAAATCCTGCGACTCCTGGGTGAAGGTATACCCCGGCAAGGTGGCGCCTTCGGCCTGCTTCTCGACCTTCACGCGGATGGTCTCGGCCTGGGCCGCGGTTGCATCGGCCGGGCGAAGCATCGCCATCTGTGAGAAGACTTCGTTGTAGAGCTTGGTGACCAGAAAGTTGCGTGCGTTCTGATCGTTACGCCAAACCTGGCCGAGCTGAATCGCCTTGACTGCCATGCAGAAAGCCTACCCGCGCCCGGCAGGAGCGTCAATGAAGCAGCCGCTCGCTGGGGGGATACATCAGGCCATGAACATCCGGATGGGACTCTCCCAATTCCGGAAGCTCCCATCCGGCCTTAGCTTTTGGCGGAGATGCCCTTGGGAAGTGTGCCTTCCAGCAGCTCTCCCAGGCTTGCCGCCGGGCAGCGCAGCCCGACGTAAAAGGTTCCAAACAGGGCATAAACGGCGCTGACCTCGTCGAAGCGCATCTCGTAGATCAGCTTCTTGAAGACCAAAGGATCGTCGGAGAACAGGTCGACGCCCCACTCCCAGTCGTCGAAGCCAATGGAGCCAGTGATTACCTGCCGGACCTTACCGGCATAGCGGCGGCCAACCAGTCCATGCTCCTCCATCTGGCGCTGCCTCTCCTGCATGGGCAGGGTGTACCAGTTCTTATCTTCGCCGCGGCGGCGGTCCATGGGATAGAAGCAGAGATAGCGCGAGTCGGGAATCTCCGGGTAAAGGCGCGGACGCATCGCCTCGCGCTGGCGTGCCGCGGTCTCTTCCACTTCGCGGGTCCAGTCGGCGGTGTGCGGATCAATGCCCCGCTCGGCCAGCGAGCGGTAAAGCTTCAAGGTGGACTCATACAGTCCCATCTCGACGACCGACAGATATGAGGTCGTTGGCTCCAGGTAATCGGCCAGCGCGGTACTACGCAGGTCGAGCTCCACCTGCTTCAGCTCGTCGAAGGAGTTGCGGAAGTGAACCAGCATCAGGTCGGCCTTGTGGCCCAACACCGAATAGAACGCGCTGCGATTGCGCTCGGCGGATTCGAGTACCGGGATGGCCTGCTTCAGAATCCCGGCGCGCTGGGATTCCGGCAATGCGCCCCAGGCAGCGGAGCGGAAGCGCAGCATCTGGTGGAGAACGCTCCATCCTTCAACGGTCAAAGGAACGGCGGGAAGTTCGGCGGTGTGGACTTGCGTCTGCGTCGTCATGATGTGGGAGTCCTGTTGTGAGCCAACATTGTAATTGGTGCGGAAAAACCTTTAAGCTGCCTGAGGAATTCCATGCCACGAGGACACGATACGCGGCGGCCCTCCCGCACCGGACGGCATGAGCTCGCCGGACGGGTACCGCCCCAAAAAGCCGCTCCTGCTGCTGGAAAAACCCTGCCAGCGAAGAGGACGAAATCTTCGCAGACGAAATCCTCGCAACAACCGGCGTCCAGGTCAAATCCCCCCGCCCGGATTGCTTCCGGGCCGCGCCCGAAAACCAGAAAAGGCTATAACCCCGTATCCCCGGAGCGCATTGCCGAAATACTCTGGCGGCTCGATGCCACCTATCCCAGGGCTACGTGCGCGCTGCAGCATCGCAACGCATGGGAGCTGCTGGTGGCGACGATCTTATCGGCGCAATGCACCGACGTGCGAGTGAACATGGTAACGCCCGAGCTGTTTCGCAAGTATCCAACGGTACACGATTTTGCCCGCCTTTCGCCGGAGCAGATCGAACCCGACATCCGTTCTACCGGCTTCTTCCGCAATAAATCCAAATCGGTGACCGGCGCGGCCCGCAAGGTGGTCAGCGACTACGGCGGAGAGGTCCCCAGCGAGATGGACCAACTGCTCGAACTCCCCGGGGTGGCGCGCAAAACCGCCAATGTGCTGCTGGGAACGTGGTTCCACAAGAATGTAGGCGTGGTGGTGGATACCCATGTGCTGCGAATTTCACGGCGGCTGGAGCTGACCAGCAATACCAGCCCGGAAAAAATCGAACAGGACCTTATGCGGGTGATCCCGCAGGAGCGCTGGACCGATTACTCCCACGAAATTATCTGGCACGGACGCAAGCTGTGCGTGGCGCGCTCGCCCAAATGCGTGGATTGTCCCCTGGAAGACATCTGCCATTCCCCGGACAAAACCTGGTCCACCGTGGAGATACACACAAAGTAGGCCCGGGGCCGCAGCCCGGGCTGAAGGCTTCCACCAGCACAGCCCACGCGCACAAGCCAACTCGCACAATTCATGGTGCAATACAATTGTGGAGAGATGGGCCCTGTACCCCTCTGCCGGGGCTATAATTGCCGGGCACTCAAGCAAAAAGCTGGTTCAGGATAAAGTCAGTTTCTGCTTACGGGCCCAGGGCCCTTGAATTTCCATGCCCCTTTTGTGGTTAAAAGTCGCGGTGGGCTTTTATATCTTCGGCCTGATCTACTCACTGGCGGCATTCCGGAGGCCGGAGCACATCATCTCCCGGGTGGTCGTGCCCGCGATGGGAATCGGGCTGGTGTTTCATTTTGTTTCTCTCGTGGAATCGGCGGTTCTGGCCGGCAGCAGCCTGACGTTGTTCTCTGTCGTGGACTCCGAGTCGATCTTTTCGTTCCTGATGCTGGCGGCGTTCATGGTCGCCTATCTGCGATACCGCACCATTTCTCCGGGCATCTTCATTTTCCCGCTGGTGTTTCTGCTAGCCTTTGCCTCCACCCTGGGCAGGCAGCCGGTCACTTTTGAGTCGCCTCTGGTGCGCAGCGGATGGGTGGTGGCGCATATCGCCCTCATCTTTACGGGCTATGCCGCCTTGTTTTTAAGTTTTGCGGCAAGCCTGCTGTATCTGTTCCAGGAGCGCGCGCTGAAATCCAAACATCCGGAGGGAATCACTTCGCGTCTGCCCTCGTTGCAAACGGTGGACGACATCGGATACAAATCCCTGCTGCTGGGTTTTCCCTTCATGACCCTGGGATTGATTGCGGGGTCGGTGGTGGCCCAGGCCAGCTTCGGACCGCGCTATTTTGCCGATCCGAAGGTCGTGCTCTCGCTGGCAATGTGGGTGGTTTACATGCTCCTGCTCTACACGCGCTGGAGCTCGGGATGGCGGGGACGCCGCGCCGCCTACCTGGCCAGCTTTGCTTTTATAGCCGCCCTCAGCGCCTGGGGCGCAAATTATTTCAGCGGCGTACACCGCTTTCTCGCGCCATGAACTTTCAGCTCATCGGAATCAATCACCGCACGGCTCCGCTCGACGTTCGCGAACGTCTGGCGATCTCCGAGTCGCGCCTACCCGAAGCGTTGGCGCAGCTGGCACGCCACCCCGGCGTTGAGGAAGGAATGATTCTCTCCACCTGCAACCGGGTGGAACTACTGGCGCGCACCACCAGTGAGTCCTCCGACCTGCGAGGATTTTTGCGGGAGTTTCTGCAAATCGACCCCAAGGCTTACGAGGAATCGCTTTACGAGTACCGCGCCGCTGAAGCCGTGCGCCATGTCTTCCGGGTCACCTCCAGCCTCGACTCCATGGTGATTGGCGAACCCCAGATTCTCGGACAGGTAAAAGAGGCCTACGCCTCCGCGCGCGCCGTAGGTACCGTCAACTCGCAGCTCGATGTGTTGCTCACCCGCGCCTTCGCGGTCGCCAAGCGCGTGCGGAATGAAACCGCCGTGGGCAGCTCGGCGGTCTCCATCGCATCGGTGGCGGTGGATCTCGCCAAAAAAATCTTCGGAGACCTCCGCGGAAAGTCCGTTTATCTGGTGGGCGCGGGCAAGATGACCGAACTCGCGGCACGCCACCTGGTCGCACATGGCGCGGGCACCATCTTCGTCGCCAACCGGACCTATTCACGGGCCCAGCAACTGGCAGAGCGATTCAATGGCAAGGCCATGCTCTTCGAGCAGCTTTATGAGACGGTGGACCGGGCCGACATCGTAATCACCTCTACCGGTGCGCCGCATGCGATCTTCCGCCGCGAGCATTGCGACCTGTTCCTCGCCCGTCGCCGCAACCGTCCCATGTTCTTCATTGATATTGCGGTTCCGCGCGATGTCGATCCCGAGGTCAACAAAATCGACGGGATTTTCGTTTACGACATCGACGACCTGCAGTCGGTGATTGCCTCGCATGTAGCCGACCGCCAGCGCGAGGCCAGCGTGGCGGAGCAGATCATCTCCGAGGAAGTTGAGAAATTCAGCGCCCGGCTCCATACGCTTGAGGTAGTTCCCGTCATCGTTTCGCTTCAGGAGCACCTGGAAACCATCCGCCAGGCGGAGATCGACCGGGTTCGCGGAAGGCTGGGAAGCCTGAGCCCGGAGCAGGAGCTGGCCGTGGATGCCCTCACGCGGGGCATCGTCAACAAGATTATGCACACGCCGGTAACGGCACTGAAGACTGCCGCCCGGGAACAGCAGGCGACGACGGTGCTCGACGTTTTCCGCCGTATTTTCAATCTAAACACAAATCTGAACACCAATAATCCGAACAGCAATCTAAGCGGCAATCATCCGGACACCAATCTGAATAACAGCGGCACACCCCCTGAGCAAAGCGCCGGCCTTGGAAATACGGGGCTTCAAAATAAGCAGCTTCAAAATAAACAGCCTCAAAATACAGACACCCCAGGTGACGACGACCTGCAACCCGCGGTTCCCGTCGCACAGACTCCCGCAGCTTCTGCACGCCAAAAACCGGGGCGCTCCTGATGGCGAAGCTGCGTATCGGCTCCCGCGGGTCGCAACTCGCCTTGTGGCAGGCCAACCACATCAGCCGCGAGCTGAGCAGCCGCGGCCATGAAGTTGAAATTGAGATCATCAAGACCACCGGCGATAAAATTCTCGACGTTGCCCTGGCCAAGGTCGGAACCAAGGGCATGTTCACAAAAGAGATTGAAGAGGCGCTGATGGAGGGCCGCGTGGGCC
>DASZRZ010000071.1:0-4459 GCA_035548935.1 Terriglobales bacterium | reverse complement strand
TTCCGGTAAGAGTGGATCGCGTGCGTTCCCGCTTCAGCGCCTGGTATGAGATGTTCCCCCGGTCTTGCGCCAATGGGGATCGTCATGGAACTTTCCTCGATTGTGAAGGCCGGTTGGAATATATCGCGCAGATGGGGTTCGACGTTCTGTACCTTCCTCCCATTCATCCCATTGGCAAAAGCAAGCGCAAGGGCCGCAATAACAATCCCTCGGCTGCCAGCGGAGAACCGGGAAGCCCATGGGCGATCGGCAGTGATGAAGGCGGGCACAAGGCGATTCATCCCCAACTGGGCACGCTGGAAGACCTGCAACGGCTTCGGGCTCGTGCCGCCGGGCTGGGAATTGAACTGGCGATGGACATTGCCCTTCAGGCGACGCCCGATCATCCCTATGTGCGGCAGCACCCGGAATGGTTCCGGCATCGTCCGGATGGTTCGATTCAGTATGCGGAAAATCCCCCGAAAAAGTATGAGGATATCTACCCCTTCGACTTTGAATCGCCGCACTGGAGAGAGCTTTGGGAGGAGATGAAATCGATTTTTGTCTTCTGGGCAGAGCAGGGAATTCGTATTTTTCGGGTCGACAATCCTCATACCAAGCCCTTTGCGTTCTGGGAGTGGCTGATTGCCGGGGTTCGCGAACAATATCCTGAAACGATATTTCTGGGCGAAGCCTTCACCCGGCCCAAGGTGATGTACCGGCTGGCAAAGGTAGGATTCAGCCAGTCCTACACCTACTTCGCCTGGCGCAACACCAAGCATGAGCTTACGCAATACATGCAGGAGTTGACGCAGACCAAAGTGCGGGAGTATTTCCGTCCGAACTTCTGGCCCAATACGCCGGACATCCTGCCGGAAAACCTGCAATATCAGGGCAAGGCCGCCTTTGCGGCCCGGCTGGTGCTGGCCGCCACGCTCTCTTCCTGTTACGGCATCTATGGCCCGGCATTCGAGCTGCTGGAGAACGCACCGGCTGAACCGGGAAGGGAAGAGTATCTGAACTCCGAAAAATACGAGATCAAGCACTGGGAGTGGGATCGGCAGGACGGGCTGAAGGACTTTATCGCTCGCATCAATAGAATCCGCCAGGGCAATCCGGCGATGCAGAGTAATCACCGGCTGCATTTTCACCCGATCGATAACGATCAGATGATCGCCTACAGCAAGACTACGGAAGATCTCTCCAATCGGATTCTGGTTATCGTGAATCTCGATGCCTTCCACCCGCAGGCGGGGTGGTTGCAGCTGCCGCTGCAAGAGCTCGGACTCGATCCCCGGCAATCATTTCAGGTCCACGATCTCCTGGCGAACACCCGCTTCTTCTGGCAGGGCGAGAAGAGCTACGTGAAAATCGACCCAGAGGTTTCTCCGGCCCATATCTTCCTGCTCCGGCGAAGGGTGCGCACGGAACGCGACTTTGACTATTACATTTGACCGGACCATGGATTCGATGCCCGAAAAAAAACGAAACCAGAAGCCAGATGAGTTGGATCCGCTGTGGTACAAGGACGCCATTATCTATGAGCTGCACGTGCGTTCCTTCAAGGATTCAACCGGCGATGGCGCTGGGGATTTTCGCGGTCTTGCCGGTAAACTCGGCTACATTCGCGATCTGGGAGTAACGGCCATCTGGCTGCTTCCGTTTTATCCGTCGCCTTTGCGGGACGACGGGTATGACATTTCCGACTATAAGAACATTCATCCGGCTTACGGTTCGCTGCGAGACTTCAAACACTTCCTTAGAGAAGCGCATGACCGGGGTTTGCGTGTGATCACCGAGCTGGTGCTCAACCATACCTCCGACCAGCACCAATGGTTTCAGAAGGCGCGCCGCGCTCCTGCGGGGAGTCCGGCGAGAAATTTTTACGTGTGGAACGATTCGCCGGAGAAGTACCGCGAGGCCCGGATCATCTTCAAAGATTTCGAAACCTCGAACTGGTCATGGGATCCGGTGGCCAATGCTTATTATTGGCACCGTTTTTACTCGCATCAGCCCGACCTCAATTTCGACAATCCCCATGTCCGGCAGGCGATGTATGGAATCCTCGACTTCTGGCTGGATATGGGCGTTGACGCGTTCCGCCTCGACGCCGTGCCGTACCTCTATGAGCGGGAGGGGACGAACTGCGAAAACCTGGCGGAGACCTACTCTGAAATCAAGAACCTCCGCCGCCACATCGACGAAAAATATAGTGGGCGGATGCTGCTGGCGGAGGCCAATCAATGGCCGGAGGACTCGGTTGGTTATTTTGGGCAGGGTGACTGCTGCCACATGGCGTTTCACTTCCCGCTCATGCCGCGGATGTTCATGGCAACGAGAATGGAAGACCGCTATCCGCTCATCGACATCCTCGATCAGACGCCGCCCATTCCGGAAAACTGCCAGTGGGCGCTGTTCCTGCGAAACCACGACGAACTGACGCTGGAGATGGTTACAGACGAAGAGCGGGATTATATGTATCGCGCCTACGCCGTTGATCCCCAGATGCGGATCAACCTGGGAATACGCCGGCGCCTGGCGCCGCTGCTCTCAAATGACAGGCGCAGTATCGAGTTGATGAATGCCGTGCTGTTCTCGCTTCCGGGCACACCGGTCATGTATTACGGCGACGAGATCGGGATGGGGGACAACATTTATCTGGGCGACCGTAATGGTGTGCGGACTCCCATGCAGTGGAATGCCGACCGCAACGCGGGATTTTCCACCGCGAGTTCGCAGCGGCTTTATCTTCCCGTGAATATCGAACCGGGCTATCACTACGAAGACCGCAACGTCGAGGTGCAGCAGAACAGTCCCACATCGCTGCTCTGGTGGACGAAGCACCTGATTGCCATGAGGAAGCGTTACCAGGCATTTGGACGGGGAACTCTGACTTTCCTCTATCCCGAAAACCGCAAGGTGCTGGCTTATATCCGCAAGTATGGAGAGGAGCGGATTCTGGTGGTGGCCAACCTCTCCCGCCAGGCTCAATACGTGGAACTCGATCTCTCGGGCTTTCGCGGCATGGTCCCCGTGGAGCTCTTTGGCCAGACGTCCTTCCCCCCGATTGGCGACCTGCCGTATCTGCTTACTCTGGCTTCCCACGGTTTTTACTGGTTTGTGCTGGAGACGAGGCGGGTGGTGGATGCGGAGGCCGCGGTTGGCGCCGCTCCCACGGAGGCGCCTCTGCTGGTGATCGATGGCCCGTGGGAAAGCTTGTTTGAGGGCCGGTCCTGTGAAGCGCTCGAGGAACTACTGCCGGACTTTCTGCGGGGAAGGCGCTGGTTCAGCGGCAAGGGCCGGAAGATTCGTTCGGCGCGAATCGCCAATGCAATTCCCATACCGCATGAAAACCGCATGTCCTTCCTGGCGCTGGTGCGGGTGGAATATATCGAGGGCGACCCGGAGCAGTATGCATTGGCGCTGTCTTTTGCGCCTTCCCAGCGAGCGGCAGATTTTACGGAGGCCGGGGGCGCGGGAGTTGTGCTTCGTCTCAAGACGCAACGCACCGAAGGCATCGTATTCGAAGCCTTGCGTGAGCGCAGCTTCATGCTGGCGCTGCTGGATGCCATTGGGAAGCGCCGCCGTTTCCATGGCTCGAATGCCGAAATTCTGGGCGTGCCCACGCGCGCTCTGCGGACCCTGCTGGCCCAAAGCTCCACTACGCTGGAGCCCTCATTGTCGCGCGCCGAGCAGAGCAACTCCTCCGTGGTGTATGGCGACCGCATGATCCTGAAGCTGTTCCGCAGGCTCGACGAAGGCGTGAATCCCGATTACGAACTGGGAAACTTTCTGGCCGAGCGCAATTTTGCGCATAGCCCCACCATGGCGGGAACGCTGGAGTACCGCGAGAATGGCTCGCCCATGACAATGGCGATCCTTCAGAAATACGTGCGCAATGAGGGCGATGCCTGGTCCTACACGCTGGACAATATCAGCCGCTATTTTCAGGACGTGCTGGCCAGAATCCATCAGGCGGGCGGGTTCCGTATTCCCTCCCTGCCGGTCTTGCAGGCGATGGATGAGGAGGTTCCGGCAGAGGCGAGAGAGATGATCGGACCCTACCTGGAATCGGCCCGCTTGCTGGGAGAGCGCACCGCCGACCTTCATCTGGCGCTGGCGTCGGAGATAGTGGATCCCGACTTCCGGCCTGAACCGTTTTCCACCCTCTACCAGCGCTCGGTTTACCAGTCGATGCGCTCGCAGGCGGGCCGGTCGCTACAACTGCTTCGCTCGCGGCTGCGGTATCTTCCCGAGCCGCTGGCCGCGCCGGCCCGGGCGGTGCTGGCGCGTGAGGCAGAGATTCAAGGGCGCTTCCGCTCACTTCTCTCCGTCAAGATAGCCGCCATGCGCACGCGGGTGCACGGGGACTATCACCTGGGGCAGGTGCTGTGGACGGGGAAAGATTTCGTTGTTATCGATTTTGAAGGCGAGCCCATGCGTCCCATCAGCGAGCGGAGGCTGAAGCGCTCACCCCTGC
>DASZRZ010000070.1:0-2648 GCA_035548935.1 Terriglobales bacterium | reverse complement strand
GATGAAGGTTGCGCGCTTCGGAATGGGCGGACTGAGAAGCGGACTCAAGGGCCTTTCGGACGACAAGAAGGGCGACGATGTCCCGGTCAACATCGCACTCATGCCCAATGGGATTGCGGTGGTGCGGGGCCGCCAGCATGTACTTGGATTTAATGCGGAATCGCATGCGGTAATGTTCGCCAATACATACAATCCGCCGGGATTTGCCGGATGGCAGAAGTTCGCCATGATCTCGGCCTATGCCACCGCCTACGCGATCAACACATCAGGGGCGCGGAGCACGAGCCTCGGAAGTTCTTCCAACAACCAGTTCAATAACATGCGGCAGGGCAATATTTCGCGCATGTCGGCAACGCTAAGTAAGCGGTTCTCCGCCACCAAGGCGGCCGGACAGTATGTCTACATGCTGACCCAGGTGGAAGACGGCAAAGACAAGGGTCCGGGACTCGTGGCGGTAAATCTCGCCAGCGGCGAGACCGACGGCCAGGTATCTCTGCGCTCGAAAGATCCTGAGTACGTGGTCGATGAGGTGACCGGGAATGTATTCAATCTGAAAGACGATGAGATTGAAGCCTACCGGATTCGCTAGCAGGACTTCCCCCAATCCTCCCCAGGAGGATTGGGGGATTATGTGGCCACGAGTTCCGCCAGAAGAGAAAGTTCAGGAACAAGGCGCTGTAATTCCAACTCGAACTGAGCGAGGGCTGGCCTGGCCTCGCTCAGGTCCCCTGCAATTCCGATTTGCTCAAGCTTGCGAACGGCCTTAACAGCATCTTGGGCGGCGAAGACACCCAGAGCCCCCTTGAGCGTATGCGCCGCATGATGCAAGGCAACCCCGTCATTGGCGCGCACGGATTCCTGAACCGCCAGCAGCATGGATTTGTACTCCCGCAAGAACACCTGGGCCAGTTCGACGACCAGAGCGGGATCGTTACCAGCGCATTCGAGCGCCTTGGCATGATCGAAACGCAGAAAGCTTTGCGACTCAGTGCGGGGAGCAGGGCCGGTTTCCGGGTAAGACACCGGCTGTGGAGCTCCTGAACCGGCGTGCTGGCTGATCATTGTCTCCAGGTCCTTGGACTGTATGGGCTTGGAGATGTAGTCGTCCATTCCAGCTTCAAGGCAGCGTTCGCGATCTCCCTTCATGGCGTGTGCAGTCAGCGCAATGATGTTGGTGCGCGGACGGCCCGCGGCCTCCAGCTTGCGAATGGCTTCCACGGCCTGGAAACCGTTCATGACCGGCATTTGCACATCCATAAATATAATGTCGAACTGTTTCTTTTCCAGAAGCGCAAGCGCTTCCACACCGTTGTTGGCAAGTTCGATTTCGTGGCCTTGCTTCTGCAGCATTTTGAGCGCCAGCCTCTGGTTCACCGGATTGTCCTCTACCAGCAATACCCGGTACTGGCGGTGGCCTGTGGTGATATCTGCAACTTTCAGGGTAGCCGCGGCGGACTTCCTGCTGAGGGCGCGCAGCATCGAGCGGATCAGCTCGGACTGCTCAATGGGTTTTACGAGGTATTCAGCGATGCCGAGACTGCGGCATCGGGCGGAATCTTCCGTCTGCCCGATCGAAGTCAGCATCATGATAATGGTGTTGACCAGCTCCGGATGCTGGCGGATGTGTTCAATCAGCGTGAAGCCATCCATTCCGGGCATCTGGCCATCGACCAGAAGCATTTGATAGGGAGCGCCTGCCTTGGCAGCGTTGAGCAACACCTGCATGGCGGTGGGTGCATCTTCCACCGCAAGGCAGACCGCACGGCAGCGGATGAGCACCTCTTCCAGAATACGGCGGTTAACGCTACTGTCATCCACCACAAGGACTCTCAGCCCCGCCAGCAGATTGCGATCGGACGATTCATTCTCAACGCTCACCTCGGCGATGCCGAAAACAGCGGTGAAGCTGAAGGTTGAGCCCAAGCCCAACTGGCTGGTAACGGAAAGCTCGCCCCCCAAAATCGCTACCAGGCGCTTGCTGATGGCCAGGCCCAGACCCGTGCCTCCATACTTGCGGGTCATTGAATTGTCCGCCTGCTCGAAGGCTTCGAAGATGGCTTGCTGCTTGTGCGTTTCGATGCCGATACCGGTATCGCGCACCGAGAATTTCAAGCGAACGTTATCGCTGCTTTTGTCAACGAGTTCGATGGTAAGAACCACATCGCCTTTTGCAGTGAACTTGACGGCATTGCCGACGAGATTGGTGATGACCTGCCGGAGGCGGTTATCGTCCCCGACAAGCCCCGGGGGCACATCTTCCTTAATTTCAAAAGATATCTCGAGGCCTTTTTCATGGGCGCGCGGTGCCAGGCCTTTCATTGTCGCCAGGATCATGGAAGTCAGATGGAATTTTCGGGGATCGAGTTCCATGCGGCCCGCTTCGATCTTCGAAAAATCCAGAACGTCATTGATAACGTTCAGCAGTGAATCGGCCGAGGATCGAACCAGGCCGATGAACTCGCGCTGTTCGCGATTCAGGTCAGTATCGAGCGCCAGTTCGGTCATTCCCAGAATGCCGTTCATGGGGGTACGAATCTCGTGGCTCATGTTGGCCAGGAAGTCGCCCTTTGCCTGATTGGCCTCTTCCGCGCGGCGCTTCTCGATGGCCAGTTCCGCCGTGCGCGCAGCCACGGCCTGCTCCAATTGCT
>DASZRZ010000069.1:0-11933 GCA_035548935.1 Terriglobales bacterium | reverse complement strand
CGAACCTCAAGAATTTTCCGGTACAGAACCTGGGCTTTGTATAGCCTGGGTTTTGTATAGACGCTACCGCTTGCAGGCCGGAATGCTGGCCCTTGCCGGCAGAAGCGGCTTCTGGTTGACCCCAAGCTGCATGTCGAACGCCACCAGCTCCGCTCCGGTAGCGCCGTAGAGAGCCATAAGTTCCACGAGATCTACGGTAGCCCGGCGGCCAAACAGGCGGAGGACATCGGCAAAAGTTGCGGAGGAGACCTTCTTTACGCCGAACATCTCCCGTCCGAGTTTGATGATCGCAGCTTCCTTTTCTCCCAGGCCCGTAACCGGCTTGCAAAACTTGATGACGTCGATGGTGGCGCCTTCCACATGCCGCGCATCTTTGGCATTGCGGCCATGCTCTTCCCACTGAGTCCATTCATATTGATTGTCGAGTTCGCGGGCGGTGGTGAGTACGGCCACCTCCGTCAGGCGGTCTCCCAATCCGGTTTCAAACTTTAAATAATGATGAGCGTCCGCCATGGGCTTGGCGAGCCGGGGACTGTGCAGACGCACGGTCGCCGGAGTGGATTTGATCAGCTCGTCATAAACCTTCTTGCCGTAATCGTCCATCTCTTCGCGATTCGCCATGGGCAGCCGGTAACGGGAGACGGGATCAATATCCGGCGGAAGCGCCGCTGAACCCGCTTTGGTGCTCTTGGCCGCATTCTGCGCCGAAACGTTGATTCCCAGCAGTACGCCCAGCACCATTACCACGAACAGTACTACGGTATTTCTCGACATCATCACTGATCTCCTGTTGATTTTTAATCCCCGCCTTGGCGGAATCTCTGTCCAGCATGCGACCGGGTTACAAGACTTTCCAGCTTGATTGGGCCTATCGCGAATTTTTGTTGAGCTACTCAGCCTGGAATTAAGGTTGCCATCATATATCGCGCGTCAATGTATCACCATTCAAGGCGCCTGCGCGATGGTTCTCATTGGAAGGACTAAGGCCCTGCATGCATGTTTACTCTGCGAGGTGATTCCTTGAGCCCGCGCGGGCGAGATTGAACCAACCTCTTCCACGCGGAGAGGCATCTCTACTTGTGGTTCAGAATTCCGTACTTATTCCTGACTTTCGGCCACTTCGTCGATACACGCCCATGGTCGAAAAGGAAGGTTTTTGGAGTGGCTGGAGAGAGCGCTTGCTGGCGCTGCGCAATCTTCCGCCCATCTTGAAAATCGTGTGGCGCTCAGGGCCTGTGGTTGTGGCTCTGGGTTTGATTGTCAGGCTCCCGGCCTCGCTTTTGCCTGTTGCCCTGTTGTCGATTACCAGGCTTATTGTCGACAGCGTGGTGAGCACGGCAGGGTCGCATGGACCAATACCCACCCGGCTGTGGTGGCTGGTGGCCGCCGAGTTCGCGGTTGTGCTCACCGGCAGTTTGTTATCGAGGACGATTGAGTATCTCGACTCGCTCCTCGCCGACAACTACACGCGCCATGTGAGCCTGGAAGTGCTGAAGCACGCTGCCAGGCTGGACCTGGCTTCCTACGAAAATTCTCTTTTCCATGACCGGTTAGAGCGCGCCCGCGTACAGGCAACCGACCGGCTGGTGATGATTCAGGCCACCGGGCAGTTTATTCAGCAGGCCATCGTCACCCTGTCGCTTTCAATTTCCATCGCCGTTTTCTCTCCGTGGCTCATGGTCCTTCTTATGGCGGGGATTCTGCCGACCTTTGTGGGCGAGAGCCACTTTGCCTTCCTGGGATACGTGAAGAACTTCCGCCAGACTCCCATCCGCCGTGAACTGGACTATCTGCGGGTACTCGGCGGCAGCAAAGAGGCCGCAAAAGAAGTCAAGCTTCTGGGGTTGAATGCCTTTATTGCGGACCGCTTTGCCCGGCTCTCTGATCGTATCTACCAGCAAAATGTCGTGCTATCGCGCCGCCGCCTGATTGCCGGAGGAATATTTTCGCTCATCGGTACGGCCGGCTATTACTCGGCTTATGTGCTGGTGATCTGGGAGGCGGTGCATGGAAGGATCAGCATAGGGACACTGGCTTTTCTCACCGGAGCAATCCTTCAGACCGGGGGCAATCTCCAGCAGATGTTTTCAACCTTTTCCGGCATTGTGGATCAGGCGCTGTTTCTCGCGGACTTGCTGGCGTTTTTCGAAATGCGTCCGTCGATTCGCTCCAAGCCGGGTGCGCTCTCCGTGCCCCGGCCCATCCGCCGCGGATTTGAATTCCGTGGTGTGTCTTTTAGCTATCCCGGCAATTCCCGCCGTGTTCTCGACCGGCTCGACTTTGAAGTCCGTGCCGGGGAGCGGGTTGCGCTGGTAGGCGAGAACGGAGAAGGGAAGACCACCATCGTCAAACTGATGACCCGGCTCTACGACCCAGTAGAGGGCCAGGTGCTTCTCGATGGAATCGATCTCCGCGAGTACCGGCTGGAAGACCTGTACCGGCAGATCAGCGTGATCTTTCAGGACTTCATGCGGTACGAGATGACCGCGCGCGAAAACATTGGCGTGGGCTGCATCGAACACCTGGAATCTCCGGAACTGGTTCGCCTCGCCGCCGGTAAGAGTCTGGCGGACGATGTGATCCAGCGGCTCCCCTTTGGCTATGAGCAGATGTTGGGCCGCCGCTTTGAAGGCGGACTCGATCTCTCGGGAGGTGAGTGGCAAAAGGTGGCTTTAGCCCGGGCCTACCTGCGCGATGCGCAACTGCTGATTCTGGACGAGCCCACCGCATCCCTCGATGCACGCAGTGAAGCCGAGGTTTTTGCACGCTTCTCCGAGCTTACGCGAGGGAAGATGGCGCTTTTTATCTCTCACAGATTTTCCACGGTCCGCATGGCTGACCGCATCGTTGTTCTGGAGAACGGAAGAGTTGTTGAGGACGGAAGTCATCAGCAGCTCTCCGCTCTCGACGGCCGCTATGCGGAGATGTTCGAAATGCAGGCAGCTAATTACCGGTAGGAACCTTATCCAATGGCGGCAAACAATCGGGTCGAACTCACTCTTCCGGGCGCTGGAACATCCGCCCGTACTTACGTTTTGTCATCCCCGGAGCTTAACAGCCTGCGGGTACAAGCCTTGCAGCTCTCAAACAGTCTGGTTGCGGAGGAGCGATCCAGCTCCCCTGCCTTTTTCCGCCTGCGTTATCGCGAACTGAAAAGGCGGCTATCGCCGGTTCTTGCCCAACTTCCGGTTCCCGGTCAACTTGACGATGAGGGAAATCCGCGACGCGAAGCATTATCTGCCGGCATGCTCTGGCTCCGCGACAATGCCGCGCTGCTTCAGGGAACGTTCAAGGAACTCCAGCATCTGGCCAAGGACGTTCAACGTCTGCCGCAGGTTCGTCGTTCGGACGGCATAACGTTGCCCCGAGTCATCGCTGTTCTGGAAGGATATCTTCCAGCCTGCAGCTCGCGTTTGTGCGCGGAAGAGTTGGTGGCATTCGTCGACTCCTTTCAGGATTGCGCCATCCTCGAGATGCGCGAGATATGGGCGCTGGTACCCGTTCTCAAGCTGGTGCTTCTGGAGCAGGTCGCTTCTGCTATGGCGCAGACTGGGGAAAAGTTTCTTGGTGAACCATTATTTTACGAACCAGTTTCTGACGCCAATCTGACGGCATGCCTCCAGAGTTTGCGGACAACGGCCCAGATTTCATGGAAGGAAATACTGGAGCCTCTGATTCGCTTCGATCGGGTGCTTCAGCAGGATCCGGCTGGCTCCTACTGCAAAATGGACTTTGAAAGCCGCGATGCCTACCGCGCCGCCATCGTTCATATTGCCGAGCGGTGTGAACTGAGCGAAATCGATGTCGCGATGGAGGCGTTATCGCTCGCCCGTGAGTCGCGGCACTTCAAGTCCCGATACTTGCATGACTCTTATGCGGGACGAAATCGCCGCCCTGGTGATGGTGCCGGCTCCGAGGGTGGACGCCTGGAATTACGGCGTTCGCATATTGGCTACTATCTTCTGGAAGACGAGGGCATCGCCCTGCTGCACCGCAGAACCAACTTCCGCCCCACGGCTGCATCGCGGCTGCGGAGCATTGTGCGCCGGTATCCCAGCGCCTTGTATGTTTCGTCCATCGCCCTGCTTACCGCGGCGCTGGTGCTTCCATTGGTGATTGGTACTGCCTCCCATGGTGCGCTGCTCTGGACGGCTTTGGCGGCATTATTGCTGGCGGTTACGTGTTCGCAAACGGCGGTGGAGCTGATCAACAGTTTTGTTACCACCCTGTTGCCGCCCCGCAGCCTTCCCAAGCTCGACTTCAGCGATGGGGTTTCCGACGACTGCGCCACCATGGTTGCCGTTCCATGTCTGCTGCTTAACGAAGCGCAGGTGCATCGCCTGGTGGAGGATCTTGAGGTTCGATACCTCGGCAACCGCGATCCCAATATTCACTTCGCCTTACTCACTGACCTGCCGGAGTCGCAATCCGGTCCGGATAACGATGATCCGCTGGTGGAGCTTTGTGCGCGGCTGGTGAGCGATCTCGCCGCCAAATACGCAGATCACAGTGCCGGAACCTTTTTTCTTCTTCACCGCGACCGCGTTTATGAGCCCGCCGAGAATCTATGGATCGGCTGGGAGCGCAAGCGAGGGAAGCTGCTCGAACTCAACCGGCTGCTGCGCGGAAGCTGTGACAGCTTCCCGGTGAAGGTGGGAAGTGAGCATCTTCTCCGTGACGTACGGTATGTGATTACCCTCGATTCGGATACCGAACTGCCACGCGGGTCCGCGCACCGGATGATCGGGGCCATGCGTCATCCCTTGAATCGCGCGGTTCTCAATGCAGCAAGTAACACGGTTGTTGCGGGATACGGCGTTCTCCAGCCTCGCGTAAGCGTTAATGCCGCCAGCGCCACACTCTCCCGCTTCACGGGCATTTACTCGGGGCAAACCGGACTCGACCTCTATACCCGCGCGGTTTCCGACGTTTACCAGGACCTTTACGGCGAAGGCATCTTCACGGGAAAGGGAATCTATGAGGTGGAGATATTCCACCGGGTGCTTGACTCCCGTTTCCCACGCAATACGCTTCTCAGCCACGATCTGCTGGAGGGGGCCTATGCGCGCGCCGGACTGCTTAGCGATGTGGAGCTGTTCGATGATTATCCCTCGAACTTCAATGCCTACAATCGCCGCAAGCATCGTTGGCTGCGCGGAGACTGGCAGGTGGTCCCATGGTTGTTTCCGGTGGTACGCGACGAAGCCGGAAGTGGTGTGGCTAATCCGCTCTCCTTCGTTGCACGATGGAAGATCTTCGACAATCTCCGCCGCAGCCTGATTGAGCCCTGTGCCGTTTTGGCTCTTCTGATGGCATGGTTGCTTCTGCCCGCAAGCGCGGCCCGGTGGACAATCGCCATCTGCACTTTGCCGTTTCTCCCGACTTCGATGCGGCTGCTGGCCGCAACTCTGCAAAGTATTCGGCGGCGGAAGTTGGGCATTCTCCGTGAGGCGGCGTCGGCCTGGGCGCTGAGCGCCCTGCATGCGGTCATTTTTCTCGTATTCCTTCTCAATCAGTCGCTGGTTTCTCTGGATGCCATTGCGCGAACCATGGTCCGTTTTGTTACCCGTAAGAGGCTTCTGCAATGGGAGACCGCTGCAGAGGCGGAACTGGCCGGTGGAAAGCGTACCCATCTCCAGTTTTATCTTGATTGGACTCCGGCGTGCGCTGCCGCCATGAGCCTGCTGGTCTTGTATCTGCATCCCGGCGTATTTCCCTTTGCAGCTCCGGTTCTGCTGCTGTGGTCAGGCAGTAGCGCGCTTTCTTCGTGGCTTAACCGTCCGCCGCGCACTTTCTCCAACCACGTATCGCAAAGCGACAGGACCATGCTGCGCGCCTTTGCCCTGAAAACGTGGCGCTACTTTGCAACTTACAGCAATGCGGAACACAACTGGCTGGTTCCCGACCACGTTCAGGAGTCGCCCGCCTCGGTGGCTCCGGTGGTTTCTCCCACGAATCTCGGATTGCTTCTCAATAGCCGCCAGGCCGCCTGCGAATTTGGATACCTCACCGTGCCGCAGTTCGCTTCGCAAACGCTGGCCACACTGAAAACGCTTACACGCCTGCCCAAATACCGCGGACATCTTCTTAACTGGTACGACACCCGAACCCTGCAGCCGCTTATGCCCATGTTTGTCTCTTCGGTCGACAGCGGTAACTTCGTGGCCTCACTCTGGTCCCTTGAGCAGGGAAGTATCGAGCAGTTGAGCCGTCCATTGTTTTCCTCGGGCCTGGCGGATGGCCTCATCGACCACATTCATGCTTTACGGAGCGTGCGAGAAATCCCCGGTGAAGCTTGTTCTGAATTGGACGCCTTTGAGCAGGAGCTTGGCCGGAGCGACTGGGTCAATGCGATTTTGCAGATGACGCCTGAGGCTCTGGAGCGGATTTGTGATGTGGGCGCCAACCCTTCGCCCGATGCCGAGTGGTTTGCGGGCCAGTTGAAAGACCGTGTTCTCAGCATTTGGGAGATGGTGCAGCTGTTTATGCCATGGCAGTTGCCGGAGTTTGATTCGCTGCGCTGCACCGGCGGATTGCGCGAACTGCTGACGGCAGAAGCTCCCAGCGTTGAAGAAATTCCGGAGTTTATCGCCGCCCTCTCCGCCGCCCTGCCCGCCGCGGCTTCGCACCCGGACGCCGCCAGGGCTGGACTTTGCAGCAGGCTTCAAATGCTGCTTCCGTTTGCCCGGCACCGCACGGAATCGCTGATCCATGATTTGAGAGCTATCGCCACCACCACCGGCAAGTTTGCCGGGGACATGGAGTTTGGCTTTCTTCTCGACTCCAATCGCAAACTTCTTTCCATTGGCTTCGACGTTGAGTCGCGCGGCCTACATTCGTCTTGTTATGACTTGCTGGCCTCCGAAGCGCGCACCGCCGTCTTCATTGCAATCGCGAAGGAGGACCTCCCTCAGGACACATGGTTCCTTCTGGGCCGCGCCCACACTCTCCATCGCGGGCAGCCCGTGTTGCTTTCATGGACGGGAACCATTTTCGAGTACCTTATGCCCGGCCTGTGGATGCGTACTTCTCCCAACTCGCTTCTGGGACGCTCCCGCTCCACGGCCGTGAAAGTCCAGCAGTCGTATGCCAATAAGAAGGGGATACCCTGGGGCATCTCCGAGTCGGGTCACTATACCTTCGACGAGGCTGGCACCTACCAGTACGCCCCCTTCGGTGTTCCTGCGCTGGCCCTTAACAAGGGAGAGCGTGAACCGCTGGTGGTTTCTCCTTACTCTTCGTTTCTCGCTCTTGAGGTCGATGCCCAGGGTGTTGCGAGAAACCTGCGGCAGATGGCCGATTCCGGATTGCTTGGGGCGCATGGTTTTTACGAAGCCGCCGACTACTCGGCTCCCGGTGGGACCGCGCGCGCAGAGCAATGCCGTGTGGTTTCAAGCTGGATGGCCCATCACCAGGGCATGACCCTGCTTGCGCTGGTCAATTATCTTCGGGACGGTGTTGTGCAGCGGTGGTTCCATGCCAGCCCATGGGTACAGGCGACCGAATCTCTGTTACAGAACAAGCCGGTCTTTGACAAAGCCAGCTGCCTGCACGTCAGCGAGGGTGTGCCTCCCGGTTCACGGCATATGGGATTGACCGGCAGGACTTCAGCGAAGAAATTGAGCTTGGCTGAAAAGATTGCTTGAGGGGTTTCAGGCCGGGTCCATCAGGCGCCGACTTCTATTTTTTCACGATCGGGTTATAGCCGTCGTTGCGCAACTTCGTACGAATGGTTTCTGCTTCTTTGAGCTGGGGGAATGGTCCCACCTGTACCCGGATTAGCTTGTCCGCTGGAAGGTTAGTCGCAATAAAAACGGGATAATGCTTCTTTCGCAGTGCCCCTGCCAGCGCATCCGCATCCTCCTGCTTGCTGACCGCCGCAACCTGCACGGCGAAGCCGCCGGCATTGGCGCGCTTGGACAGCGCCGCTTCGCGCGTTGGCTGCTGCGGAGCAACCGCAGGTTCGGCCGGAGTAGGCTCCACGGGTTGAAGCTTGGTGTCCGGCTCAGACTGTCCCACGGCCTTGTAAAACGTAAGCTCCTCATCGGACTTGGGAGCCGACGGTGTGCTCTCGGTATTCTTATCGGTAGCGGGCTTGTTTGCCTGCGCGTCGGCGACCGCCTCAGCCGCAGCCGTGGTTTCAGGCTTGGCGGTATTCCTTCCCAGTGTAAAGCCAAAGCCGAAGAAAACGGCGCACAACGCCACCAAGCCGAGAAACAGGCCAAGTAATCTTCCCGTTCCCAGCGTAATTTCTGAATCCTGCGCTTCCAGGGCCCCGCTCCGTTCCATGTTCTACGCCTTCTCGCCGCCAGCTACTTTACTGACGAGGTTTGTGAAAATATCAATCGGAAGAGGGAAGACAATGGTGGTGTTCTTCTCCACTCCAATCTCCGTGAGAGTCTGTAGATATCGCAGCTGAATTGTCACTGGCTCGGTTGCCAGCAGGTGCGCGGCATCCACCAGGCGCTGGGCAGCCGAAAACTCGCCCTCCGCGTGGATGATTTTCGACCGCTTCTCGCGCTCGGCCTCGGCCTGCCGTGCCATGGCGCGCTGCATCGATTCCGGAAGGTCAACCTGTTTCACCTCCACCGCCGCCACCTTTACCCCCCAAGGAGCGGTGTGCTGGTCGATGATGGTCTGGATCTTCAAATTCAGGTTTTCGCGGTGCGCCAGCAGTTCGTCCAATTCGACTTCACCCAGAACCGAGCGCAATGTGGTTTGCGAAAGCTGGTAAATCTGGTGGCGGTAGTTCTCAACCTCCACCACGGCCTTGTTGGCGTCGATCACGCGCAGAAACACCACGGCGTTCACCTTGAGCGTGACATTGTCGCGGCTGATGACATCCTGAGGAGGAATTTCCAGCACCGTCTGCCGCAAATCCACCCGGACCAGCCGGTCGATGGGCGCAAATACAAACATGAGTCCGGGACCTTTTGCATGAGAGAGCAATCGTCCCAGCCGGAAGATAACGCCGCGCTCATACTCCGCCAGTATCTTTACGGAGCTCATCAGGTAGAGCGCCACTACTGCAATGACGATGGTACTGAAGGAAATCACCATGCGCCTCCCGGCGGAAAACTCCACGAATCTGCGCGGATTCTAGCAGTTTTACCGATGCAAAGAAGATTTGCTTGGAGGGCCGAAACTGCAACGGCAACAGTGCGGGAAGGAGCAGCCTTACCAGGGAGAAGATGCGAGTCCGGCTTACTTCGGAGGACCAGCAGATGGGAGGGCGGTTCCTTGAACCACGGGTTCAACTTCCAGATGAAAATCCAGCATTCCGCGCACTCGGATGGCTTCCCCGGTGGCGATGGGAGTGGCGGAGACCGCGTCCCATAACTCGCCATGGACAAAGACCTTGCCGGACTCCGCGACCGGGGTGCGGGCCACCCCCAGCTCACCGATCAGCCCCTCGATCCCCGTGAGCACCTTGGCGCGATGCGCTCTTAAAGCGATCGTCATCAGAAAAGTGGTGATAATTCCGAGCGGAATGCTGACGGAAAGCGCCGTAAGCAGCTGAACCCTCATCTGCGGTATGGGACCATCCACCAGCAGTAACGCCCCCAGTACGAGAGAAGAGATTCCTGCCACGGTTAACGCTCCATAGGAAGTGAACTTGGCTTCCAGAATGAAAAATACGAATGCCAGCAGTATGAGGCCCAGTGCGGCAAACCGCACGGGAAGGATATTCAAGGCAAAGACGGACAGGACAATGCAAAAAACACCCAGCACCCCCGGCACAACCAGTCCGGGATGGTTGAATTCCACATAAACCGCAAAGATTCCCAGCACCAGCAGCAGGAAGGAGAGGTTGGGGTCCATGAGCGCATTCAGGATGCGCTGCTTCAACGTCATTTCAAACGGTTCAATCCGCTTGCCCGCCAGGTGAAGCGTTACCTTGCTGCCGTCCCACCGCTGGATTGTGCGGCCGTCGAGCTTTTGCAGCAGCTCACTCTCGTTGGGCGCAACAATCTCAATCAACTTCTTCTCCAGTGCCTCCTGATCGGTAAACGACTTTGACTGGCGCACCGCGCTCTCGGCTGCCTCGACGTTGCGTCCGCGCTTGCCGGCCACTGAGCGCATGAGGGCTGCCGAATCGTTTTCGATCTTCTGCCCCATGGTGCCGCCAATGTCGCCTCCGCCCGAGTTCACGGGGTGCGCCGCGCCGGTGTTCGTGCCGGGGGCCATGGCCGCGACATCCGCCGCTTCAAGAATGAAAAAGCCCGCTGAGGCTGCGCGCGCGCCTCCGGGTGCGACGAAAATAATTACCGGGACCGGCGAGGAAACAATGCTTTGAATGATGTTGCGGGTGGAATCGGAGAGTCCGCCAGGGGTACGAAGCTCAATCAACACGGCTTCGCTTTTGCGTTGGGCCGCACTCGCGAGGCCCCGGGCGATGAATTCCTCGCTGATGGGGTGGATGGGGCCATCCACCACGAGCTTGCAAATCTCCGCATATCCCGGCGCAACCAGCAGAAGCAGCGACCACGCTACTGCAAGCCAGATGGGTCTGCGGCCTGTGCTCATGGCGCGTTTCCCTTCGTGGGAAGCTTTTGCGTGGTGCTTTGTTTCGCCAGCATGCTTTGCTTCAGGGCCAGAGCGGAGCGCTCCTGCGGATCCAGAATCAAAACGCGATTTACCCTTTCCATTGCCGACTCTGAGTGGTTCTCCCGCAGATCGAGCCGCGCCAGCACCAGCAGGGCGGGGACGGATTCTCCCAGGCGGAGCGCGGCCTCCGCGGCGCTGCGCGCACCTGCAGAATCTGTTTTCTCCAGGGCTTCCGCCAGTCCAGCCTGGGCCGCCGGGTTCGACGGGTCCAGTTCCGAGGCCTCGCGAAAGTCCCGTTCTGCTTCCACGGCAAAGCCCTGCTTCAGCATCTCCCGTCCGTGGTCGATGTGAAACGCGGCATGGCTGGGGACGTCCATTTTGGCCAGCCGCACCTCGTTCGTGTTCTGGATCTCCAGCGCAAGCTGCTGAAAGGGGCTTTCGTCGTAGTTGGTTTTCAGCCGCGGAGGAGGAACCTTTGCCGCCGGAGCCGGAGCTTGCGCCTTTGTGCCGTTAGCCATCAGGCTATCGAGCAAAGCCTGAGCTTCGGCATCTTTGGAGCGCAGCTTGAGCGACTCCCGCAGTTGCCGGGCCGCTCCGCCATAGTCTGCCGTGCGATAGAGCGCCAGGGCCAGATTGAAGCGGTAATCGGCATCCTGGGGGTCTAGCTGAATCGCCCTTTGCAGTTGCTCCACCGCTGCCGCGCTGCCGCGCCGCACCCCGATCGCCGCCAGGTTGTTGTAAATCTCCGGAAGCGGATATTGCGAAGCCACAAAACTGAATCCGCTCTCGGCGCGGTCGTTGTCCCCTAGTTGGTAGGCAGCGATGCCCAGGTAAAAATTGGCCTGGCGTGCCAGCTTATTGCTTTTGGGAATGCGGGCGAACCAGTTGGCCGCCTGTTCGTAGTCCTCGGCGTTGTAATAGGACTTGCCCAGCTCCATCATGGCCTGGGTGTAAGCGGGATTCAGACGCAGGGCTTCTTTGAGGTAGCGCACCTTCTCCTGCCTGCCCCGCGCCAGTACTCCTCTCACGTAGTTTTCAAACGCATCGAGGCGAACCAGCGGAACCTCTGCCATAAAGGCCTGCCTTGATGTGTCGAAATCCGGGCGCAATTGATGCAACAGATCCCAGGCCAGTCCGCCTTCAATCGCCAATATGTTCAGCAGAGGGCCGCTCTCGGTCTCTTCCTTAAGAAGTCGCAGGTGTTTGACGTCCAGCAGTTGTGCTGTGGCGGTAAAGGTCTGGCCGTCGAAATTGAACCTGCCGAAGATCGCATAGTCCACGTCCATCTGTTCGGCGATGCGGAATAGCGTGGCTCGCGAAAGAGTCAGTCCAGTGGGAACGCCAACCCGGTCGAAGGCATAGACCCGGTCGGGACGCGAAACCGT
>DASZRZ010000068.1:0-1537 GCA_035548935.1 Terriglobales bacterium | reverse complement strand
ATCCGCGAAATGGACCTGGGCGATCTGCGCCGCCGCTTTGGCGTGGTGCTGCAAGACCCGTTCCTGTTCTCCGGCACGGTGGAAGACAACATCCGCCTTGGCTCGGCATGGGTGACGGATGAGCAGGTGGAGCGCGCGGCGGAAGAAGTCAACGTCGCGGATTTTATCCGCACCTTGCCGGGAGGCTTTCGCGAGCCGGTTCGCGAGCGGGGCAGTACGCTTTCCACCGGGCAGAAGCAGTTGATCTCATTTGCGCGGGCGCTGGCGCACAATCCCCGGATTCTGATTCTCGACGAGGCCACCTCCAGCGTGGACACCGAGACCGAGCTGAGGGTGCGGAATGCTCTCAGCCGCATGGTGGCGGGCCGCACGTCGTTGATTATCGCCCACCGGCTATCGACCATCCAGCAGGCGGACGTGATCATGGTCTTCCACAAGGGACGCCTGCGCGAGATGGGCTCGCACCAGCAACTGCTGACCCAGCGCGGCATCTACTGGAAGCTGTACCAGTTGCAATACCGCGATCAGGAAATTCCGGCTCCCGCCGGATTGGGCGATGGCGTGGCCCTGGCCGGAGCCGACGATTAACCGGTAAGGCTCAAACAAAATTCAGGTTTCTGATTTCTGTTGAAGTTCCACCGTGTTCCTCACCCACTGCTCGATAGCCTCCCGCATTTCCGTAAGGTGATCCTCGAAAAAGTGTCCGGTGTTTTCGATGAGCTGCAGGTGTTTGGGCTCGGGCAGGGAAGCTGCCAACTCTTCCATGGCCAGGCGCCCGGAGTACGAGTCGTTGGCTCCGCTCACCAGCAGCTTTGGCTTGGGACAGTCCTGCAAGTGGCGGAACTGGTAGCTGCGCGCCTCGGCGGGGCCTCCGGCCTGTGCGGCCTGCCCGGCAGTGATGTGGATGGGAGTCCCCAACATGATCAGCGCCTGCACGCGCCGGTCGGGACAGGCGGCCTTCATGCCCACAGCCGCTCCAAAGGAGAACCCGGCGGAGATCAGCGGCAGGTGGAACTCGGAGTCCAGCCAATCGAGCGCCGTGCGGACGTCCTCGACCTCACCGCGTCCGCTGTCGTGCTGGCCCTCGCTTAATCCCGCGCCCCGGAAGTTGAAGCGCAGCACCGGAAAGCCGAAGCCGTTCAGCGCCTTCATGGCATGGAATACCACCTTGTTGTGCATCGTCCCGCTATAGAGCGGATGAGGGTGGCAGACCAGCGCGGCGTGGGTGGCGCCGGGTTCTCCGGAGTTCAGTATGGCTTCCAGGCGTCCGGCCGGGCCTTGCAGAAAAAACGAGCGGATTTTGCCGTCGGGAGTGTTCATTGAGGTCAAAAGAGTATCAAGTCAAAAGTTGATTGAGGTCAAAAGCCGATGGCTTAAAGTTCCGGATGTGGCGGTCTTTGTGGTCTCCGTATAGCCGGACGGCTGGAGCGGGCATAAACGTAAAACAATAAAAGAATGATGTATAGCCCGGTGCATGCCCTGTCGGCGCCGATCCTCCGCAGCCACGGGCAGAGAAAGAAATAGAGGCACAACGCGG
>DASZRZ010000067.1:0-5400 GCA_035548935.1 Terriglobales bacterium | reverse complement strand
CTACGTCGATGCCGACGCCGCGCTGGATGCTGCCGTCGAGGCAGTTGCCGTTTCCGCTTTCGGCTTTCAGGGACAAAAGTGCTCAGCCTGCTCCCGCCTCATCCTTCATCAGGAGATTCACGACCGCTTTCTCGAGGCATTAAAAGCCCGCGTGGAGCGCATTCGCGTAGGCGATCCCGCCGGGAATTTCGATATGGGTCCCGTCATCAATGAAAGTTCCATGCAGTCGATTCTCGGCTATATCGAGACCGGTAAGCGCGAGGGCCGTCTTGTGACCGGCGGGCAACGCGTCATGGAATTGGGGGAAGGCTATTATGTGCAGCCCACGATTCTCGCGGATATCCAGCCCGGCGCGAGGGTGGAGCAGGAGGAAATCTTCGGTCCCGTGCTCGCGGTCATCAAGGCCCGCGACTTTGAGCATGGAATTGAGATCGCGAACGATACGCAATTCGGGCTGACCGGGGCGGTGTTCACCTCGTCCGAGGAAAAAATCCAAAAAGCGATGAGAGACTTCCATGCCGGCAACCTGTATATCAACCGCAAATGCACGGGTGCGATCGTAGGAGCCCATCCCTTCGGAGGCTTCAATATGTCCGGAACCGATTCCAAAGCGGGAGGGCCCGATTACCTGTATTTGTTTTCGCAGGCAAAATCGGTGGCGCGCAAGCTCATCTAGTTGCATCTATACCAAATAAGGTTGCCTGCGAAATTTGCGAAATTATTGCAGGAAAGCCGCGCATTGTTTGACATCGCAGCAAAGCGTGCATCACAATACCCGGCAGCATTCGGGGACTCTGGCGCTCGTGCTGGGGAGCTAAGGATTCACATGGCCCGCATATTATGTGTTGATGATGAGCCACACATCGTTACCCTGAAATGCGCCATCCTGGAGCGAGCGGGGCATGTGGTCACCGCCTCCACTTCAGCGCAGGATGCAATCGAAAAACTTCATCATGAGTCCTACGACGCCGTTGTCACTGACTGGCGGCTGGGGGATGCAAATGGCCGCGCCGTGGTGCAGGCCGCGAAGACGAATTCCAGCACCCCGGTGGTAGTGGTCTCAGGATATGTTGCCGAGGCCTTTCAGGCTGCCGAGCCTCTGGCCGATCTCTATCTGGAGAAGCCGGTAAACCCTGAAGAGCTTGTGACCATCGTGAACGAGCTGCTTAAGACCGAGCGCGTCGGTATCAACTAACGCAGGGCCCCTCCCACTTCCGTTAGAAGCCGGGGAATGGAATCATTGCATCAGTGCATCTGTGGTGGACTTGCCGCGGACTATTTGACAGAGGGCGACTTGCCGCAGCAGCGCGGAATGCGGGTTTAAGCTCGCTGCTTAACTTGCGTGATTGACGGGAGCCGCCGTGGTGCCTACCGCAGCGGCGGCAGCTTCCGCCAGAATGCGATGATGAATCGTGAACAGCGCCAGCTCCAGCCGGTCGGAAACCCCAATTTTGTCGTAGACGTTACGCAGGTAGTTCTTAATGACCTGCTCGGTGGTTCCCAGCTGAGTAGCGATGTCTTTGTTCTTGTATCCCTGAACGATCAGCGCCACAATGCGCAGCTCTTTCGGCGTAAGCCGGTCGCGCACGCGGGCTCCCACCATGTCGTTTTCCGAGACTTCGGCGGGGACGATGGTGTCCTGCACCCAGGTTTCCCCCTGGGTCGTCTTGCGCACGCAGTCCAGCAGCGCCTGACTGCTTACATTGCGATAGACCACTCCATGAGCTCCGGCTCCGATAAATACGCCAGCCTGCTCTCCGGTTTCGGCAACGACCACCAAACGGGTTTTGACGCGATTGGCCGCCAGAGCCAACCCCTGGATGTCGGGAAAAAGACCGGAAGAGAAGATGAGGACCTGGGGCCGGAACTTCTCCATGGCAGGCATGATCTGATCGGAAGCTTGAACCTGCGCCACAATGCGCATCTCGTCTTCCACCCCAAGAACCTTAGCAATACCCGCCCGGAAAATGGCCTGTTTATCGGCCAGAACAATTTTCATTCCCACAACTCCGTGCCGCAAAGCCTGCCTGGGTAAGCCAGGGGCGCCAAATGGCAGCAGCTTGGAACCTTACCTGGAGGAAAAGCACACCAAGAGGCAGGAGCAAGGGCTGCCAATGCTTGGGCGTTTTATATCACGGGAAAGCGCGAAAGGATAGTGTAAGTAAGGTTTCGGGCCGGGTCCGATCCAGGGCCGGGGGCTGCCCGGGAAACGTCCCGGAAAATTAAAGTTTCTAACCTGGGTTGCTTTAAACCTGACTTCCCATCACTGGCTTCCGGACATGGCAGGATTGCGGCTTAGGAGCGTGGTGAAATTCAGTTTGGTGAGTGGGGGAGGAGCCAGATTGGCCCAGACAGTGATCTCCCATCGAAGGGCGGAGGGTCAGTACTGGACAGGCGCCTGGCCAGCGCCACCCGGCTGCCAGGCGTGAGTTCCATGGATCGTTAGATCAGCTGCCCCTGATCGGCTGCCTAAAGACAGGCTGCCTAAGGACAGGCTGGCCTAAGCAGCAGCTACCAGCGAGGTTCGCGAGGCTGGCGCGCATGCCCCCGGTAATCGTCACGGCCACCACCACCGCCGCCACCGCCACTGCGTGAAGAGCCGCCACGGAATCCGCCGCGTGAACCACCGCCACCACCGCCGCGCTCGGTCTTGGGACGCGCCTCATTAACCGTTAGCGAGCGTCCGCCCATGTCGCGTCCATTCAACGCGGCAATGGCCGCGTCGGCCTCGCTGTCGCTCGGCATTTCCACGAATCCGAATCCACGCGAACGGCCTGTATCGCGGTCGGTCACCACGGTTACGCTTTCGATGGCTCCAAACGGCTCAAACAACTGACGGAGATCGGAATCTGTGGTGCTGAAGGTGAAGTTTCCAACGAATATTTTTTTCACGCCATTTTCCTTAGGACTTGCTGTGAACTGTTATACAGACTTGCAAAAGCGCCGCGACTCTACTGAGGTTGTCGTTAGGAACCTTCGCCTTTCAACTTGCGGTGCAATTATACGGATATCTGCAATATTTTTCTTGATGAAACAAAAACCGGGCCCCTGCCCTCCCGGCGGGGACCTATGCCAAATGGCCCCGTCCATCCCTTTGGATGCCAACCGGCGACTTCTCGAAGGCCCTCTCTTCGAAGGGTGAAATCACCCTTACTTGCCGAAACCTCTTTCCTGCTTCTACACTGAGAGATTCCTGAGAGTGGTGGATTGATCCGTGCCCATTTCCGTCCAGGTGTTCGCTACTGCCGTAGATTCATCGCAGTAGAGCGGCCCTTTCGGACGCGGAGGATGCCTTTGCGGCGGTTCGCAGCAGCTATTTTTATCCTTTTGGCTTTTCTGTCGGCAGTTCTGAGCGGTTGCGGTGGCGGCGACAAGAGCGACGGCAAAACTGGCGTTCCCACTTCCATCAGTATTACGCCGAACCCGGTTTCCCTGAATTTTGGCGCAGTTTCTCCAATCACCGCGGTTGTGCTCGACGGCAATGGCAACCCGGTTGTCTCCTCCACAATCGCGTTTACTTCCCCAAGCTCTTCCGCCAGCTTGAGCACCGCAACCGTCAGCAATGGCACGTGGCTGACCATTGTGTGCGCCGGTTCCTGGAACTCCAATCAGACAGTGTGTAATCCAGGAACCACCACCGGGAAGGTGGATCTGGTCGCCACCAGCGGTTCGCTTACCGCTACGGCTTCCATCTATGTACACCCGAAGGTGGACAGGATTGTTCTGGCACCGACTGCAATTGACTGCCTGTCGCAGAAGACGACCCAGCAGTTCACCGCGACTGTATTCAGCGGGAGTACCAACATCACCTCCAGCGTAGGTCCGCTTACATGGAAGGCCACCTCGGCTGATGTGGTCAATGTGGATTCCAGCGGTGTGGCTACCGCGGGCCAGCCCGGTCGCGCCTCAGTCTTTGCCGGCATCTCCGGGGTGAATAGTTTGCCGGCGGCATTCGTGACCTGCCCGGTGCGGAGCATCCAGATTCACCTGCAGGATTCCACCGCCACATCGTTCACCATTGACGCTTCCACCAACCAGCAGCTTGCAGCCGACGTCCTCGATAGCAACGGTGCGCCCATTACCGCGAACCTCAGCTGGGTTTCAGCCCGTCCCAGGTCCGCAACCGTTTCGTCTTCAGGGTTGGTCGCGGGGCTCGGTGGATTTTCCGGCATTAACGCGATGTGCCTTCCCCCCTCCTGCAACCAGGGCGACGTTCCTCAATTCAGCAACATCGTCCTGGGACAGGTAAACGGGGCGCCCTCCACCACCGTGTACGCTGCCGGAACCACCACCACCAGCGTGATTCCCATTGACACCTCCACCAATACGGCTGGAACTGCAATCACTCTTCCCAACGCACCGAACTCGTTCCTCGTCTCCCCCGATGGCGCCACCGGCTTTTTTGGCAGCAGCCAGGCATTGATGGTTCTGGATTTCACCACCGCAACGGTGAGCAGCATTACGGACTTTCCGGGCAAGGTGCTGGCAGTCTCAATCACCGGCAGGGTGCTGGTAGCAGGCAGCAATGTGGTCAGCATTGTGAACTCCGATAATACTGCCGAAAATCTCGGAATCACCGGCGCCACCGCTGCATCCTTCACCCCCGATGGCCGTGCCTATATCCTTGCGGGCTCCACGGTTTTCGTCTATGACCGCGGGACATTGCGCAGCTTTCCGCTATCTTCCCCCGGCAACGATGTGGAGTCACTGGCCAGCGGCGCGCTTGGTTTTACCGGACAATCGAACTCGGTTGTTTCGGCGAACGCCGCCTGTAACGATTCTTTATTCGGATCGGTCGCCACCACGGGGGCTGCAACCCTGCTGGGGGCTCTTCCCGATGGATCGGGCATGCTCGCCGTGAACTCTCCCAGAATTTCCCTGATCAAGCCGCCGGTAAATCTTTCGGGCTGTCCTCCTACGGGAACCCTATCGCTGTCGAGCAAGGACTTCGGGCAGGGAGCCTTTACCCCGCGCCAGGTGATCGTTCTGCCGAGCGGTGCGAAGGCGTACATCACCAACGATCAGGCACAGCTTCTCGCCTATGACGTTACCGCCCCCTCCGGCGGCGCCACATCCACGATTCCCCTGGCCAATGGCGCTTCTGCATTTACCGGAGGCTCAACCTCGAATGCCGCAACGGTTTACGTAGGTGGGAGCGACAACAACGTGCATCGCATTGATGTTGCCACGGGAATCGACGCCCAGCAGATCAGCGTGAGCTTCACACCCGACCTGGTGGCGGTGAAGCCTTAAATTTCAATTCAGAAACTGCGGCAACATTTGAGAGAAGCAGCAAGAACAAAAGCCCCCGTTGGCAGCCGGGGGCTTTTACGTAATCAGTCAACTTTTCCATTCAGGCCAGGCTACGAGCTGAATGCGTCGTCGTACTCCTCGGGGTCG
>DASZRZ010000066.1:0-1665 GCA_035548935.1 Terriglobales bacterium | reverse complement strand
AACGAAGTGATGGACTCCGAGCAGGAGAAGAAAGTTCCTCAGTACCTCGTTCTGCTCTCCGAATCGAAGGATGGCCTACCTTACGACTTCGATCAGGCGCGGGTTTTCAGCTGGAATCTCAAACGTCATCGGTATGAGACTGCCTACCGCGAGCGTAATCTGAATGGGACTTTTCCGGCGCGCGTCGCCGTGGAGTCCTTTGAAAAGGAAGGCAGCCTGCCGGTCTTCTTCTTGCCCGTGAAAGACGAGCAGGGCAAGGTGAGCGAACGCAAATACAAGCTCAACGGCCCCATCGTTCACCGCGTGCTTGCTCCCGGGGAAGCCCCCGCTGCCTCCCGCACCTCATCATCGGCGCGAGCCAGGTCCCGCCGCCGCTAACCCAGCATTTCGAGAAGGGACCACGGTTCTGCGCTGAATTTTTCCGGGAGATTTGTGATCCGCCCCATGGCGCGGGAGGTTAAATGATTCTTGGAGAGCGGTAAATCCGCAGCGTGATGAGCTCTAGGTAACCCGCTCGTGCCTGTATCCCGCTTCTACCAGGGCTTCCAGTAGTTCCTGGATATGGTCAGGCCGCCGCGCCTCCAGGGTGATGTCAATCAGCGTATCGCCCAGGCTCACGCCGTAATAGGCCCGGTCGAACTGCAACTCCACAATGTTGGCGTTGTGGGATGCGATCAGCTTTGTCAGATTCTGCAGGGAGCCCGGACGATCCGCCAGGTGTATCTGCATCCGCACCTGCCGGCCGTCTTTCACAAGTCCACGCTGGATAATCCGCGATAGCAGGGTTACATCGATGTTTCCGCCGGAGACGATGGCCACGGTCTGTTCTCCGCGCAAACTTGTTTTATGATGCAGCAGTGCGGCAATCGCTGCCGCGCCCGCGCCCTCGGCCAGCGTCTTCTCCCGTTCCAGAAGCGTCAGGATACCGCTGGCAATCTCTTCTTCTTCCACCGCCACCACCTCGTCCACGTATTTCTCGACGATCGGCAAAGTGACTGCGCCCGCGCGCCGCACCGCGATCCCGTCTGCGATGGTAGAGTTAAGTGGAATCTCCCTGGGACAGTGTGACTTCAGGGCCTCCATCATCGAAGGCATGCGTGCCGCCTGCACTCCTATGATCTTCAGCGATGGACGCGTCTCCTTCAGCGCACAGGCGATGCCGCTGATCAGGCCGCCGCCGCCTACCGGAATCACAATCGCCTCCACGTCCGGAACCTGCTCCAGAATTTCCAGTCCAATGGTTCCTTGCCCGGCGATCACGAAGGGATCGTCGAAGGGATGGATGAATACCCTGCCTTCCAGACCGGCCAGCCGCAAGGCCTCTTCGTAGGCTTCGTCGTATCCGCTGCCATGCAGGACAATCTCGGCGCCATATCCCGCCGTGGCGTTCACCTTAACCAGCGGTGTCATGGTAGGCATTACGATCTTGGCGGAAATCCCATGGCGGCTGGCATGGAAAGCCACTCCCTGCGCGTGATTTCCCGCGCTGGCGGTCACCACTCCCTGCCTCCGCTCGGCTTCGCTCAAGAGCAAAATCCTGTTCAGTGCGCCGCGTTCTTTATAGGCGCCCGTGCGTTGCAGGTTCTCAAGCTTCAGGAAGACATTCTGGCCGCTTACCTTGGAAAGCGTGGTGGAGTGCTCGCAGGGGGAATAGTAGACAGCCCC
>DASZRZ010000065.1:0-5264 GCA_035548935.1 Terriglobales bacterium | reverse complement strand
GTGGCGGCCATGGAGAGGGAGGTGCGTCCTTTGGTCAAAGGATGGGAGCAGCTCTCAATCCGCGGACTGCCAGCCTGGAAGTCGGGAGCCACCGTGGTGGTTTGCGGTGGAATTGGATCGCAGCCTGCCCGCCTGGCCGCCGAATCGGTTGTTGCCATGCATCATCCCACGCGCCTGATCTCGGCGGGCTTTGCCGGGTCGCTCGAGGAAGACCTGAATCCACCGGACGTAGTGTTTGCCTCCCGGGTTCTGGATGCGCTTTCGAAGGTTGTTTTTCCCTGCGATGGCCTCCATGAGCAGGGCGCGGAACCGGAGCACAAGCAAGCGACCCTTTTGACCGTGGGTTCCATTGCAGAGGTCTTATCCAAGCAGGAGATGGCGAGGCGGTTTGCCGCCCAGATCGTTGACATGGAAGCCGCTGCCGTGGCCGAGGTTGCAGTGCGGAATGGAATCCGCTTCCACGCAATCAAGGCGATATCGGAGGGCCTGCATTGTCCACTTCCACCCATCCAGCCTTTTGTCAGCCCAACGGGAGGCTTTCGAACGGGGCGATTCTTGCTTTATATCGCACTGAGGCCCCACTTTTGGGGGACAGTACGCCAGTTAAGGCGCACCACGTCCTGGGCAGCGCAGGAACTCTGCCGCAGTCTTGATGCAACTTGCCGGAACATGGGGACCCTTCAGGCCGCTTCTGCTGCCACTCAGGGTATTGGGCGCTAGGCAGGAAGTCCGGGCTGCTACACTAACAAGTTTGGATGCCGCCGTAATCGGCTCAGTTAACGCCGGGGATTACGAAAGAAGAAGCATATCTTTTTACGATGGCGTAACATTTGCCTTACAGAGTGTTAATAACAAGCGCCATAGTTTTCGCCACTTAGGTTCCCGGGCATCTTGGGGATATGTCTTTAGCCACACAACCACGACCCATAATCACTTCCGGAAGAATTCCGGCCACAATGAAAGCTGCGGTTTATCGCGGCAAGGACGATGTGCGTCTGGAAGAAGTTCCGGTTCCGGAGGCTGGACCGGGCGAGTTGCTGATTCGTGTCCATACCTGCGGGATTTGCGGTACGGACCTGAAGAAGATTTCCAGCGGATCGCATTCAGCTCCCCGAATATTTGGGCATGAGACTGCTGGTACGGTTTCCGCGGTTGGCGCCGGAGTAGATGCTTTTCGCGTTGGGGACCGCGTGATGGCATTCCACCATATACCGTGCGGCCAGTGTTTCTATTGCCGCCGTAAGGTTTTTGCCCAGTGCCCGGTGTACAAGAAGGTCGGATGCACCGCCGGATTTGAGCCGAGCGGGGGTGGCTTCTCCGAGTATGTCCGCGTGATGGATTGGATCGTTGAGCGCGGCGTTGTGAAGATTCCGGATCATGTGAGCTTTGAGCAGGCTTCTTTCATCGAGCCGGTCAACACCTGTATGAAGGGAATTGAGTCCCTGCGTATTGAGCCGGGTGAAACCGTGCTGATTATCGGACAGGGCCCCATCGGCGTAATTCTGGGGGTTTTGGCGAAGAAGCGGGGAGCGCGCGTAATAACTTCCGATTTATTCCCGCAGAGGCTTAAAATAAGCGTAGAGCTCGGCCTGACCAACAATATAGATGCTTCCCGTGAGGATACAGTCCAGCAGATACGGGGCCTTTCGGAGGGGCGCGGGGCCGATGTCGTGGTGCTTGCTGCAGCCGGAAATGCACTGATTCGGACAGCCGTGGAAGCGGCGCGTCCCGGTGGGCGCATCATGCTTTTTGCTCAAACAGTTCGAGGAGAGGCAGTCATCGATCCCGCCGCAATATGCGTTGATGAAAAAAGCCTGCTCGGCTCCTACAGCGCGTCTGTGGACCTGCAGGACCATGCTGTGCGTTTTGTATTCCAAAAGGAAGTGGATCTTGAACGGTTAATCAGTCATCGCTTCCCCCTGTCCCGGGCAGTTGAAGCCTTGGATCTGGCTGCACATCCACAGCCGGATTCCATGAAACTTGTGATTCAGCCCGGAGAGTAGTTGGAGAGTGGATTTGCCCCAGCGGCGATCGCCAGGGGTGGCACGGGCCACCGGCGGCGATGGTCCTCCTGGATGACAAATGGAAGGATAGCCGATAGTGAACGGAAAGATGACAGCAGCGGTCCTCTACGGTAAAGAAGACGTGAAAATTGAGCAGGTTCCCATTCCCAAGATTGAGGCGGGAGAGGTCCTGATCAAGGTTCAGGCGGCGCTTACCTGCGGCACGGACTTAAAGGTTTATCAGCGCGGATACCATGCCCGCATGATCGTGCCTCCCGCCCTGTTCGGCCACGAATTGGCCGGTGTGGTGGAGAAGGTGGGCGAGGGCGTCAAGAATTTCAAAAAGGGAATGCGCGTTGTGGCGCTTAACTCCGCGCCCTGCCAGACCTGCTTTTACTGTTCCCGGCATCAGGAAAACCTTTGCGAAGACCTGTTGTTCAACAATGGCGCCTATGCCGAGTACATCAAGATTCCCCGGCGCATTGTTGATCTGAACATGCTCGCCATTCCCAATGGGGTCTCCTACGAGGAGGCTGCCATGGTCGAGCCTCTGGCCTGCGTGCTGCGCGGCCTGCATGAGACGGGGGTGGAGATCGGCGATACCGTTGTCGTTATCGGCGGTGGCTCCATCGGATTGATGTTTATCCAGGTGGCGAAACTTACCGGCTGTAACGTAATCGCGGTGGTCAAAAGGGACTCCCAGGTTACCGCCGCGCGCCACCACGGGGCCGACGAAGTTGTTCAGATCACCCAGGTTCAGGACCCAGTTGAAGCAGTGCGTGCCCTGATGCCCGGCCAGCGCGGGGCCGATGTCGTGATTGAGGCCGTGGGACGCCCTGAAGCATGGGAGTGGTCGATAGACATGGTGCGCAAGGGCGGGACCGTCAACTTCTTCGGAGGTTGTGCCGCCGGAACCAAGGTCAGCCTGCCTACGGATCGTCTCCACTACTCGGAGATCACCCTGAAAGCTACCTTCCACCACACGCCCGATACCGTGCGCCGGGCCTTTACCCTGATCGCCGAAAAGAAGATTCGTGGAGCGGACTACATTACCGGAGAGGCTCCGCTTTCCAAGCTCCAGAATGTGCTCCGGCACATGCTCAACCGCAATGGCGACATCAAGACCGCCATCATTCCGGGTCACTAGACCGGTCAATCAGGCTGGCGGCTTGTTTCGATCCAGCATGAACGGGAGTGGGACAGCCGGATATTCGCCATGCGAAGCTCTGCCCGGTTGAAAATACTCAGTCGAAGCAGTGCTGCAAGGCTCGCCGTGCACGATCAGCCCGGCAGTCCCGATTTGCGGTTCCAATGCTTTTCTTGTGAGTGCGCGCCCCAATTCGGTAGCCTTTGCCGGACTTCCCCCTGAGTACGCCATTCCGGAGCGGGCCGCGCCTCCGCAGCAGGCGCGGGACTATTGCGAGCGCCTGGCACGCAGCCATTACGAAAACTTTTCCGTCGCTAGCTGGTTCCTGCCAGTTCGTCTGCGGCAGCATTTTTTCAATGTTTATGCCTACTGCCGCATCTCCGACGATTTAGCCGATGAGGTTGGCGATCCCGCCGAGTCCCTGCGGCTCCTTGACCTTTGGGAGGCTGAGCTCAATCAGTGCTATTCAGGAACCCCCCGGCATCCGGTTTTCGTTGCTCTGCAGGAGACGGTGCAAAAGTTCGATATCCCCCGGGAAACCTTTGCCAACCTACTTACGGCCTTCCGTCAGGATCAAACCGTGGTCCGCTATCGAACTTTCGATGACCTGCTCGGTTATTGCCAATATTCGGCCAATCCCGTAGGCCGCCTGGTGCTCTACCTTTGCGGCTACCGCGACGCCGAGCGCCAGCGGTATTCTGACTACACCTGTACGGCGCTGCAACTGGCAAACTTCTGGCAGGATGTGGTGCCGGATTTCGGAAAGGGACGAATCTACCTGCCGGTCGAAGACATGGAGCGGTTTGGGGTTCGTGAGTCCGTCATAGAGTCAGGCCGGGCCACGCCGGCGTTTGCCAATCTCATGCAATTCGAGGTGAACCGCGCGCGAGAGTGGTTTGATAAGGGATTGCCGCTAGTGGCGAGCGTGGACCGCGAACTTGCCTTGGATCTCGAACTCTTTACACGAGGGGGCCAGGAAATTCTCCGTGCGATTGAACGTCAGGGTTTCGACGTGCTTCGGCGGCGTCCTGCCATATCGAAGCCGAGAAAGCTTGCGCTGCTTTTGCGCGCCGTGGCCGGCAAAATCATGGGATAGCTGCCCGCCTTCCACCCGGCCAGTGGCCGCGCGTACCGCCCGCCATACTTCGAGCCAGAGGAAGCTTGAACTACAATCAGCACGCTGAATGGAAACGTTATCTCAGTCCGGGCGAAGGGGCACTGCCACCGATGTGCAGGTGAGGGCTGCCTATGGCGTTTGCCGCCATATCGCGCGTTCCAGCGCCCGCAATTTTTATTACGGCTTTCTTGTTCTGCCCCGCCGTAAACGCGACGCCATCAGCTCGGTTTATGCGTTTATGCGCCACGCGGACGATATCAGCGACGATCCTCATCTTGCCCCCCGCGAAAAGAAGCTGCGCCTTCGATCGTGGCTTGATGCGCTGCACCGTGTGAGTGCCGGGGGAGCAACCGATGACCCCGTACTTATGGCCGTGGCAGATGCCCAGCGCCGGTACGGAATCCCCCTCGAACTTCTCGATCAGCTGGTCGAGGGTACAGCCATGGATATCGCCGAGCCCAGTCCGGGAGATTCGCCAGCCCTGGATTCCGATGGTCCGCGAGTGCTCTATCCCACTTTCGACGACCTATATCGCTACTGCTACCATGTTGCTTCCGTCGTGGGACTGGTCACCATTCGTATCTTTGGCTACCGCGATCCCTCTGCGGAGCCTTTGGCGGAACGGACAGGGATAGCCTTCCAACTTACCAATATCATTCGCGACGTTAAGGAAGATGCATCCATGGGACGCATTTACCTTCCACAGGAGGACCTTGACCGCTTCGGCGTGTCCGCCGCCATGTTGGCGAATCCCAGCCCGGCGCAGAATGGAAGCAGCCAGCCGGGGCATGGCTCTCAGCCGCTTCTGATACCTCTTTTGGCCATGGAAGCCGAGCGCGCCCGCGAATACTATCGTTCCGCCGAAGAGCTGCTCCCCCTGATTGATGAGGATTCCCGGCCAGCATTGTGGAGCCTGGTGGAAATTTACCGCCGCTTGCTCGACAAAATTGCCGTTGGCAACTTCGATGTTTTTGGGGAACGTGTCCGCCTCACTACC
>DASZRZ010000064.1:0-6230 GCA_035548935.1 Terriglobales bacterium | reverse complement strand
CACGCCCCGTAAAAATCGAGGCCACACCCGAGGCGCATGATCCAGTACCAGACGACTGGGTTTCGCCCACCCCGCGCTCGTAGAATCGAACTTCAATATTGCCCGAATCGATAACCTTCACGTACTCAACATTCATGCCTTGCTTGAATTCTTGATAGCTACCAATCTCAGCGGCCTCGGCTTGCCAGCGGGGAGAAAAGTCATCGATGAATATGACGAAATGCGGATTCCCCATGGAGACGAGCACTCCAGCAACCTCGCGGTTGCCCAGCTTGATGGAAGCCGCTCCGCCAATCTGCGGCTCGCCCATGGCGGATTCGAACTCAAAGTGCATCCCATTGCTGGACCGCAGGCGGCAGGTCTTGATCCCCGCGCCGGTACGAATCTTCAGCTCCTGCGCCTGGGGGCGGGCGAGGCCCGAGCGCCCCTGCGCCGCCAGCTCGGAAACCAGGTAGGCGGCCACGCAGCGGGTCCCGTTGCCGGAAATTTCAGCTTCGCCGCCATCGGCATTCAAGAGGCGGATGCGGGCATCCGCCGTGGGATCGGGGAAGATCCATTCCACGCCGTCGGCACCCACGCCGTTGTGGCGGTCACAAATGTCGCGTGTAAGTGCTGAAAGGTCAGAGGTGAAGTCGAGGCCTTCGACAATGAGAAAGTCATTCCCGCAGGCACTGGCTTTTACAAAGGAGATTGGCATTCAGTCCGGATTCTACGGAGCCCGCCGCGGAGGAGCAAGGGGGAGCGGCGCTCCATCCTTTGCTAGAATGCGCAAGCCATGATCTATCGCAGCGACAATCGCACGCCGGAGCAGATGCGTCCGGTCAACATCATTCCCGATTTCATTTCGACGGCGGAAGGCTCGGTGCTGATCGAGATCGGCAACACCCGGGTGATCTGCACGGCGTCGGTGGAGGAGTCCCTGCCTCACTGGCTACGCGGCAGCAAGAAGGGCTGGGTGACCAGCGAATACGGCATGCTTCCGCGGGCAACCCTGACACGTACCGCGCGCGAGGCGGCACGCGGAAAGGTAAGCGGACGCGGCCATGAAATCCAGCGCCTGATCGGGCGCTCGCTCCGCGCCGTGGTTGACCTGGAACGGCTGGGCGAACGCACGGTGTGGATCGACTGCGACGTCATACAGGCTGATGGCGGCACCCGGACGGCCTCCATCACTGGAGCCTTCGTGGCGCTGGGCCTGGCTTTGAACCGGCTGGTTGAGGCCGGAACGCTGACCTCGGTTCCCTTGCGCGATTTTGTCGCCGCCACCAGTGTGGGTATCGTTGACGGAGAGATCATGCTCGATCTCGCCTACGAAGAAGATTCCCGCGCCGAGGTCGATATGAATTTCGTAATGACCGGCGGCAAAAAGATGGTCGAGATACAGGCCACCGCCGAGCAGAAACCCTTCGATGAAGACCAACTGCGCCGCATGACCGACCTTGCGCGCCGCGGAGTGGAATCGTTGATTACCAAGCAGCAGAGCGTGCTCTCAAACCTGATGTTGCGGCAGTAGCGGCGGCAGCACCGAAACTCAAAAAAACCATGTCTGCCCAGCAAGGTACAAGTTCCAACAGTCAGGCAAGCGGAACGATCCTCGCCGGCGGCATCGCGCTGGCAGGGGGCGCGGTTGCCTTTCTTGGCGTGTTCTCCTACCTTGCGGCTCGCTTTCACTATCCCGAGGTTCTCGATGGCCCTGCGGGCGAGGTTCTCCCTGCCCTTTTGGCAACCGGAAACACCGGGCGAATGGCATGGGCTTTCTACAGTGTCCTCCCACTGGTTTTCATTCCCGCCGGGGCCGCCGCCCTGGAGGCCCTGCGAGAGCGGGCTGCGGGACTCATGCGCGTAGCGGCACTGTTCGCCTTGCTGGCGTCGTTCAGCATGGTGCTGGGCCTTATGCGCTGGCCCAGTGTTCATTGGGAGCTGGCGCGCGCCTGGGGCGGGGCGACCGAAGAAAACCGCTTCGTGCTGGCCGCGGTTTTCGATGGATTGAACCGCTACCTGGGCAACTTTATCGGCGAATTTCTCGGCGAACTCAGCTTCAGCGTATTTTTCGTGCTGTCGGGCGTGGGATTACTTCGGCATCCCCGGGCTCCTGGTTGGCTCGGTTGGTGGGGCATTGCCACAGGCGTGCTGGGACTCATCGGCATGTGGCGCAATGTCACGCCCTCCGTGGCCGGCATTGCGTCGGCCAACAACTATCTTCTGCCTGCGTGGATGATCGGCTTCGGCGTGTGGCTCATGCTTGCCAGCCGCCGGATGCGAGATTCGCGCAACACTATCGCTGATGCCACCTAACGTAAAATCAGGCGATCAAGAGGGTCTTAGCGGCCCTCCCCATCGGATACAATAGGCCCGCGAGAGCACCGGGGCAGCAAGAGAATCGAAACAACATCAGAGCTGAAATCAGGAGGAGATTGCCGTGAATCTGACACCAGGAAAATTATCGGGCCTGAAGAGGGTTTCCACAGAGCGGGGCATCATCGCCGCGGCGGCGATGGATCAGAGAGGCTCTCTGCGCAAGGCATTGGCGAAGGAAAAAGGCGGGGAAATTACTGACGCCATGCTGGAAGAATTCAAAAGCCTGGTGACGGAAGTGCTCACGCAGCATGCCAGCGCCATTCTCCTCGATCCGGAATGGGGTCTTCCCGCCTCCCGGCGGCGCGCTAAAAATTCCGGGCTCCTGATGGCTTATGAGAAGACCGGCTACGATACCTCCGGTCCCGGACGCCTTCCCGACCTTCTCGATCACTGGTCGGTTCGCCGCATCAAGGAAGCAGGCGCCGACGCCCTCAAGATTCTCCTTTACTACACTCCCTTCGATCCCAAAGAGACCAACGACCGGAAGCACGCCTGGGTGGAACGCATTGGCGACGAGTGCCGCGCCAACGACATCCCGTTCTTCCTTGAGTTCGTGGGATATGAAGAGGGAGCGGACGAAAAGGGTCTGGACTACGCGAAGAAGAAGCCGCAGATCGTCGGTGGCAGCATGGCCGAGTTCAGCAAGGAACGCTACGGGGTGGATGTGTTGAAGGTCGAAGTGCCCATCAATATGAAGTACGTCGAGGGCACAAAGTCTTTTGGCGGACAGAAGGCCTATTCCCGGGATGAGGCCAAGCGTCTCTTCCGCGAGACGGCGGAAGGCGCAACGAAACCCTTCATCTATCTGTCCGCTGGCGTGGGCAATGCCGAGTTTACCGAATCGCTGGAACTTGCCGCCGAAGCCGGCGCGAAGTTCAACGGCGTCCTTTGCGGACGAGCAACCTGGAAGGAAGGCATCCCGGTCTATGGCAAGCAGGGCGCGGAAGCATTCCGGAACTGGCTGCTGGATGAGGGCGTAAAGAACATTAAAAACGTAAACGAACGCCTCAAGGCCGCAACTTCATGGCATTCGCTTTTCGGAATTAAAGAACCGGCAATGGCAACCGCGGATTAATCCCTATTCCGTCGCGGTATCGTTATCCCGCTCAAGTCCAAAAACGGGCTTGGGCGGGATAACCGGAAACAAAGCGCGCTCCCCCTACCGGTCTTTCATTCTTCTTTAATCTGTTACCCCAAAAGCTTTGCCTGTTACCCCAAAGCCTGAAAATTTGCCCTAACCTTCTGCTCTGGCGCGAGATAAGTTTTTCCGAACCCTGTCGCGGGCACCTCAGCGAGCTACCCGGCAGGGGCTTGCGATTTCCCGCATGATATTCTGAAGACCTCAGCTGCGACCCGCCTCACGGCCAATTTTCCCCGCAGTTTTCAAGAAGCCGATGATTTCAGTCAGCAATGTTTCCATGCGCTACGGCGCGAAAATACTGTTCGAAGAAGTGTCCACGGCCTTCACTCCGGGCAAGCGCTATGGACTCACCGGACCCAACGGAGCCGGCAAGTCCACCTTCATGAATCTGCTCACCGGCGAGTTGGATCCCCAGAAAGGCACCGTCGTACGCCCCCGCAAGTTCGGTGTCCTCAGCCAGGACCAGTTTGCCTTTGACGCCCATCGTGTCATCGACACCGTCATCATGGGCAACAAGCGCCTCTGGAAGGCCATGGAAGAGCGCGAACACATCTACGCCAAGCCAGAGATGACCGACGAAGACGGCATGCGCCTCGGCGAACTGGAGGGCATCGTCGGAGAAGAAGATGGATACTCCGCCGAGACCGATGCCGCCCTTCTGCTCCAGGGCCTCGACATCCCCGATACCCTGCACGAGCGCCGGATGGGTGAGCTTCAGGGTGGACAGAAGGTCCGCGTGCTCCTTGCCCAGGCCCTCTTCGGACATCCCCAGGCCCTGCTCCTGGATGAGCCCACCAACCACCTTGACCTGGACTCCATCCACTGGCTGCAAGGCTTCTTGAACCAGTATGACGGCGTGCTCATCGTCATCTCCCACGACCGCCACTTCCTGAACAGCGTTTGTACCCACATCGCCGACATCGACTACGAGACCATCATCACCTACACCGGCACCTACGATGAGATGGTGCTGGCCAAAACCCAGGTCCGCTCGCAGATCGAGTCGCAGAACGCGCAGCGCGAAAAGAAGATCGCTCAGTTAAACGATTTCATCGCCCGCTTCGCCGCCGGAACCCGCTCCAGCCAGGTGCAATCCCGCCGCAAGGAAGTCGAACGGCTCCAGGTCGCGGAGCTGGCAAAGTCGAACATCCAGCGTCCGTTCCTTAAGTTCGAGCAGAAGCGTCCCTCGGGAAAGCACATTCTGGAGCTGGAAGGAATCGTGAAGTCCTACGGCGAAGCCAAAGTCATTCAGGGCTTCACCGCCAGCGTTACCCGTGGCGAGAGGATCGCCCTCATGGGCCGCAACGGCGCCGGCAAAACAACCCTGCTGAATGCCCTGCTGGCGAATTCGCCCACCATCCCCGAAGGCGAATTGCGGAAATGCAGCGGTTACGATGGCGTATTCCTTGAAGACGGCAAAGTCGTCTGGGGACACGAAGCCGCCGTGGGCTACTTCCCTCAGGACCACCGCGCCATCATCGAGCGTGGACGCACGGCCTCCGACTGGCTGCACCAGTGGGAGCCGGGAGCCTCGCATGAAGAAATTCGCGGACTCCTCGGACAGATGCTCTTCGCCCGCGACGACGGCAACAAGCGCACCGACGTTCTCTCCGGAGGCGAAGCCGCCAGGTTGCTGTTCTGCAAGTTGATGCTACAGAAGCCCAACGTTCTGGTGCTGGATGAGCCGACCAACCACCTTGACCTGGAATCCATCAACGCGCTGAACATCGCCTTGCAGAAATACCAGGGTACGGTGCTGCTGGTCACCCACGATCACGACCTGATCGACGAGGTTGCCACCCGCATCTGGCACTTCGAAGAGAATCATTCCATCACCGACTTTAAGGGCGCCTACGAGGAATATCAGGCCATAACGGCTTAAGAAGCCTTTGTAACGGTAGGGAGACCAGGTGGTTCCCATGAACCTTCTCGTTTTAGGCCGCGGAAAAACCGGTTCGCTCGTCGCGGAGATCGCCCGCGAACGCCGCCACTCTGTCTCCGTGATGTCCGCCCAGGACAATGCGGACTCTGGCGGCCTTACGGAGTCCTCACTCGCTCCCATAGATGTGGTGATTGAGTTCACCACCCCCCATGCCGTGCTCAAGAACATCGAACGCTGCGCCGCGCTGAAGCGCAACATCGTGGTGGGAACCACCGGATGGTACGGTGAAATCGATCGCGTCCGGCAAGTGGTGGAGCGCAGCGGAATCGGCCTTGTTTACGCTGCGAACTTTTCCGTGGGCGTGAACCTTTTCTTCGACATCGCGCGCGCCGCCGCTCCTGCCTTACGCCATGAGTACTCGGGGGCTATTGAAGAGCGCCACCACATCCACAAAAAGGACGCGCCCTCCGGTACTGCGGTGGCTTTGCAGCAGGTCATCGAACAAGCTGCAGGAAGCAAGCTCCCCATCAGCTCGATTCGCGAAGGCGATGTAAACGGAGTGCACATCCTCACCTTCGAGTCCGGAGCCGACACCATCACGTTGTCGCATGAGGCGAAGTCCCGCCGCGGCTTCGCGGAAGGAGCGGTCCAGGCCGCGGAGTGGCTGCGAGGGAAAAAGGGATTTTTCGACTTCCGTGACATCTGGCGGGAGATGGTCTGAGACAGTGGCGCGGAAATCCGTACTGAATGCGGTATGATCCTTCGCCAAACCCTGGGTCATGCCGGTGGTTCAATTTGTTATCTTCCCGCACAAGCGGAGGTAAGTTATGAGAAAACCTTTACTGCTCT
>DASZRZ010000063.1:0-38777 GCA_035548935.1 Terriglobales bacterium | reverse complement strand
GCGTGGCCGATCCGTTATGACGACCTCGAGCCCTACTACGGCGAAGCGGAGCGCATCTATCACGTACATGGAGCGCGGGGCGAGGACCCGACAGAGCCGCGAGCGGGTACGCCGTATCCCCATCCGGCGGTGAGCCATGAGCCGCGAATGCAGGCGCTGAGCGACGACTTTGCCCGCGCCGGGCTGAAGCCGTTCCATGTACCGCTTGGCATCATGCTGAACGAAAAAGATCCGCATCACAGCCGCTGCATTCGTTGCAGTACCTGCGACAGTTTCCCGTGCCTGGTATCAGCGAAATCGGATGCCCAGGTCTGCGCCCTCGATCCGGCGCTGGAATCTCCCAACGTAACGCTGCTGACCGGGGCGCATGTGTTGCGTCTGGTGACCAGCGCTTCCGGAAGAGAGGTCACGGGAGTGGAGCTGGAGCGCAATGGCGTGAAGGAGTTCTATTCGGCGGACATTGTTGTGGCGTCGTGCGGCGCGATCAACTCGGCGGCGCTGCTGCTGCGGTCGGCCAACGACCGCCATCCCAATGGGCTGGCAAACCGCTCCGATGTGGTGGGACGGCATTACATGGGCCACATCAACTCGGTGCTGCTGGCGCTTTCCATGTGTCCCAATCCCACGGTCTTTCAGAAGACGCTGGCGGTGAACGATTTCTACTTTGGTTCCGAAGATTGGGAGTATCCGATGGGACACATCTCATTCGTAGGGAAGATCGACGCGGATGCGCTGCGCGCCGGTGCTCCGGCGATCGCCCCGGGCTGGAGCCTGGATCTGATGGCGCAGCACTCGCTCGATTTCTGGCTTACGTCGGAGGATTTGCCCAATCCCGCGAACCGCGTGACGTTAAATGGCAAGGGCGAGATCGTGCTGAGCTATACGCCGAACAACGAAGAGGGACACAAGCGCTTACAAGCCAAACTGAAGCACCTGATGAAGCAAACGAGCTGCGACATTCACGGCCATGAGTGCCATCAGGGGTTGTTCGCAAGAAGCCTGTTTGTGGGACAGAAGATTCCCCTGGCGGGGGTGGCCCATCAGAACGGTACTGTTCGATTCGGGAACGATCCGGCTACGTCGGCGCTGGATTCCAACTGCCGGGCGTGGGATGTCGATAACCTGTATGTGGTGGATGGAAGTTTCTTTCCGTCGAGCGGCGCGGTGAATCCGGCGCTGACCATCATGGCCAATGCGTTACGGGTCGGAGATCATCTGCTGGATCGGATGGGCGTGAGCCGGGCGGCAGCAACGGCGTCGATGGGCGCGGAAAGCGTGAGGGGATAGCCATGAAAGCCCTTCGTCTGGCTCTGAAAAATAACGCCCTACGGGCCTGCATTGCGGTGCTGCTGATTGCGGCAGCCGGCGGTCAGGCGGCGGAGCGGAAGGCGTCGAAGCCGGATGTCTCTTCCCATGCATCCGCCCGCGTATTGGGGGTAGCGGCCATTGGAATGACCGTCGCCGATATGGACCGCTCCGTGAAGTTTTATGAAGAGGTGCTGTCGTTTCGCAAGGTTTCCGATGTGGAGGTGGCGGGCGAGGCCTACGAGCATCTGGAGGGTGTATTCGGACTGCGCATGAGAGTTGTGCGGCTGCAATTGGGGGACGAGTCGCTGGAGCTGACCGAATACCTTGCGCCCGAGGGTAGACCGATACCGCCGGACTCGCGCAGTAATGACCGGTGGTTCCAGCATGCGGCGATCGTGGTGAAGGATATCGACCGGGGCTATCAGTGGCTTCGCGAGCATAAGGTGCGGCATGCTTCGCCGGAGCCGCAGCGCCTGCCACAGTGGAATGTGAACGCGGCGGGAATCGCGGCCTTCTATTTCAAAGATCCCGACGGTCACGTGCTGGAGATCATCCAATTCCCACCGGATAAGGGCGACCCCAAATGGAAAACGGCCAAAGGAGAGCTGTTCCTGGGAATTGACCATACCGCCATCGTGGTCAACGACTCTGCGGCAAGTGTGCGTTTTTATTGCGGAGCCCTGGGCCTGCGAAAGGCCGGGGAGAGCGAGAACTACGGCACGGAGCAGGAGCACCTGAATAATGTTTTCGGGGCACATCTGGCGATTACCACGCTGCGTCCGGCGGCGGGGCCGGGGCCTGGAATCGAACTTCTGGAATATCTGGCGCCGCGTGACGGGCGTGCGATGCCCTCCGACAAGCACTCGAACGACCTGATCCACTGGCAGACAAAGCTGGTGGTGGCCGATGTGGAAGCAGCAGCGGGAGAGTTGCGGCGGGAGGATAAGGAATTGAAGTTTTCCGGCGTGGTGCCGCTGCCCGATGATTCGCTGGGATTTCGCAAGGCCCTGATGGTGGCCGATCCGGACGGGCATTCCATGGAACTGATTCAGAAATGAAAGAGGCAGCAGAGAGATGAAGGACCGGGTGCAGAAATGAATAATGCCGGCAACAACGCAAAAAATGGGCGCAATGGATATCCGGGCGGCATGAACGCCGAGCAGCAGCGGCTGGAAGATTCGCGGCGGCGCATTGCGCACTGGAAGCGCTGGGGTCCTTATGTGAGCGAACGCGCCTGGGGCACGGTGCGCGAGGACTACAGCGAGCACGGGACCGCGTGGGAGTTCTTTCCGCACGATCATGCCCGCTCGCGTACCTACCGGTGGAATGAAGATGGACTGGCGGGAATCTGTGACCGGCGGCAGTTGCTGTGCTTCGCGCTGGGGTTGTGGAACGGTCACGATCCCATCCTGAAAGAACGCCTGTTCGGACTCACTGGCAACGAGGGCAATCACGGCGAAGATGTGAAGGAGTACTACTTTTACCTCGATTCCACGCCCACGCACTCCTATATGAAGTTCCTCTACAAGTACCCGCAGCGGGAGTTTCCTTACGACCAACTGGTGGAGGAGAACCGCAGGCGGGGCAAGGGCGATCCGGAATTCGAGCTGCTCGATACGGGTGTTTTTGCGGAAAACCGCTACTTTGACGTGACTGTGGAATATGCCAAGGCCAGCCCCGAGGACATTCTGGTGCGAATCACCGTGGAGAACCGCGGTCCGGAGGCGGCTACCGTGGATCTGCTGCCGACGGTGTGGTTCCGCAATACTTGGTCCTGGGGAAGGGACAAGAGCCCGCGCCCTCAGATGAAGAGCTCGGGGCTGGGCGAAGCCATTGAGATCCAGCATGCCACGCTGGGGATGAGGCGGCTCTACTGCGAGGACACTCCGGAGCTGCTGTTTACGGAAAACGAGACCAATACTCACAGCCTCTTCCACTACGGAGAGGCGGAAGGCTTCTTTAAGGATGGGATCAATGAATATGTAGTTCGTGGCAGCAAGGACGCAGTGAATCCGGCGAAGGAGGGGACCAAGGCAGCAGCCCGATACCGGAGGAGTATTCCCGCTGGAGGATCGGCGACGGTGCGCCTGCGGCTGACGGATGTTGATCTGGCAGGGCAGTCGGCATTTGGCGAGCCGTTCGATGAGGTGTTTGCCAAACGAATCGCGGAGGCCGATGAGTTCTATGCCGGCGTGATTCCGAAGGACCTTCCGGAAGATGGGCAACGCGTAATGCGCCAGGGGCTGGCGGGTATGTTGTGGTCCAAGCAGTTTTACCACTACATCGTCAGGGACTGGCTGGAGGGCGACCCCACCCAGCCCAAACCGCCCGAGAGCCGCAAGCATGGCCGCAATCACGAATGGATTTCTCTCTATAACGCCGACGTAATCTCAATGCCCGACAAGTGGGAGTATCCCTGGTATGCGGCGTGGGACCTGGCGTTCCACACGGTCGCACTGGCGCTGGTGGACGCCGACTTTGCCAAGGAGCAGCTCACGCTGATGCTGCGCGAGTGGTACATGCACCCCAGCGGTCAGCTGCCTGCCTACGAATGGGCCCTGGGAGATGTGAATCCACCGGTGCATGCGTGGGCGGCATGGCGGGTTTACAAGATCGAGGAGAGACGGAGGGGCAAGGGCGACCTGCGATTCCTGGAGTCGGTATTCCACAAGCTGCTGATCAACTTCACCTGGTGGGTCAACCGCAAAGACGCCGAGGGCAACAATGTCTTCGAAGGCGGATTTCTCGGGTTGGACAACATCGGCGTCTTCGACCGCAGTGCTCCGTTGCCCACCGGGGGGCACATTGAGCAGTCAGACGGCACCAGTTGGATGGCGATGTATTCGCTGAACCTGCTGGCGATTGCGATGGAGCTGGCCCGGCACGATCCGGCCTATGAAGACGTGGCTTCAAAATTCTGGGAACACTTCCTGGGCATTGCCAATGCCATGAACAATCGCGCGCCCGATGGAGATGGGCTGTGGGATGACGAAGATGGATTTTTCTACGATGTGCTGCACCTCGAAGACGGTCGCCGCATCCCCATGAAGCTCCGCTCCCTGGTGGGCCTGACGCCGCTCTTTGCGGTGGAGACACTGGAGCCCGACCTGTTGGACCGTCTTCCGGGGTTCAAGCGCCGCCTGGAGTGGTTTATCGAAAACCGTCCCGACCTGATCAACAGCGTTGCCTGCATGCGTACCAAGGGCATGGAAGAGCGCCGGCTTCTCTCGATTGTGGATGGTGCTCAGTTGCGCCGGGTACTGCGCTTCATGCTGGACGAGTCGGAATTTCTTTCGCCCTATGGAATCCGGGCGCTCTCGCGCACGTATGCCGAAAAACCGTACATGCTGAACTTGGACGGGATGAGCCATTCCGTGCAGTACGAGCCGGGAGAGTCCACCACGGGATTGTTTGGCGGCAATTCCAACTGGCGTGGGCCAGTCTGGTTTCCGATGAACTTCCTGATTATCGAATCGCTACAGAGATTCCATTACTACCTGGGCGACGGGTACAAGGTGGAATTCCCCACAGGTTCCGGGACGATGCTGAGCCTGAACGAAGTGGCCGCGGAGCTGTCGCGGCGGTTGACGTCGATTTTCCTGCGCAATGAGCACGGGCGGCGGCCGGTGCACGGAAGCAGCGAGGTATTTCAGTCCGATCCGAACTGGCGGGATCTGATTCTGTTTTACGAATATTTCCACGGTGACAACGGCAGAGGGGTGGGCGCCAGCCACCAGACGGGATGGACCGGCCTGGTGGCCAAGCTGCTGCAACAGAGCGGCATGCCGGCAGCGGAGGAGATGAAGGAAGATACGCAGAAGCAGAAGAAGGCAAAAAGAAAGGTGACGGCATGAAAGCGATTGCAGTTTATCCGGGAAAGCCCGGCACGGCTCATCTGGAGGAGATGGCGAAACCTTCGGTCAACGATGTTGCCGACGGGCGCGGCGTATTGGTGAAGGTGCTGCGGGTGGGCGTGGACGGTACCGATAAGGAGATCAACGCCGCGGAATACGGCGATGCTCCCGCCGGATCGAACTTCCTCGTATTGGGCCATGAGAGTTTCGGCATGGTTGAGGCGGTGGGTCCGAATGTAACCAGCCTCAAGCCGGGCGACTACGTGGTGGCCATTGTGAGGCGTCCGGGAAAGAGTCTTTACGACCGTATCGGCACCTTCGACATGACCACGGACGATGTGTATTACGAGCGCGGCATCAGCCATCTTCATGGCTTTCTGACCGAGTACTACGTGGATGACGCGGAGTACATCGTGAAGATTCCGCAAGGGCTCAAGCAGGTTGGGGTGCTGTTGGAGCCGCTGACGATCGTGGAAAAGGGATTACTGCAAGCCTACGAGGTGCAACGCAGGCTGAAGATATGGCGGCCCCGGCGGGCGGCGGTGATGGGGGCGGGAACCGTTGGGTTGCTGGCGACGATCTGCATGCGGATGCGCGGCATGGAAGTCACAACCTTTGCGAAGACCGCCAAACCCAACCGCAACGCCGAACTGGTTGAGGCGGTGGGAGCGCGCTATGTGTCCACGGCGGAGACACCCATTTTGCAGGAGTCGGCGAACAATGGCCGCTATGACTTGATTATGGAGGCGACGGGCTATTCGCCGGTGGTGTTCGAGAGCATGCAGGCGCTGGCGAAGAATGGAGTTCTGGTGCTCTCCAGCGTTACCGGTGGCGACCGGAAAATTGAGGTTCCCTCCGACAAGATCAACCTGGAGTTTGTGTTGGGAAACAAGGCGATGGTGGGAACGGTCAACGCCAACCGCGAGCACTTCGAGGCAGGGGTACGCGACATGTCGCAGGCGGAGGAGGAGTATCCGGGATGGCTTTCGCGCCTGCTCACCACCCCCATCAAGGGACTGGGCAGCTACAAGGCGCTGTTCGACGCGCTGAATAATGGCAATGGGTCGATCAAGGTGTTTTGCGAGGTCGCGGAGCTGTTATGAAGACGACCCGGGTTCTTATTCTCGGCGGAGGCTTCGGCGGGCTCTACGTGGCAATGGAGCTGGAGAAGACGCTGGCGCGCGATCCCGACGTTGAGGTCACGCTGGTGAACCGCGACAACTTCTTCCTGTTTACGCCCATGCTGCATGAGGTGGCCGCCAGCGACCTCGATCTGAGCAACATCGTGAATCCCATCCGCAAGCTGCTCAAGCGGGTGAAGTTTTTTGCGGGAGATGTGGAATCGATCAACGTGGTGAAAAAGCAGGTTACGGTTTCGCACGGCTCCGACCACCACCATCATCAACTGGACTATGACCATCTGGTGCTCTCCCTGGGATCGATCACGAACTTCTTCAACCTGCCGGGATTGGAGGAGCGCGCCCTGACGATGAAGACGCTGGGCGACGCCATCCACCTGCGGAACCGGCTGATCGCCCAACTTGAGGAAGCGGATATCGAATGCACCGCGGACCTCCGCGAGCCGCTGTTGACCTTTGTTGTGGCGGGAGGTGGTTTTGCCGGTGTGGAGACGATCGCCGGCATCAATGATTTCCTGCGCGAAGCGGTGCGCTCCTACAGCAATTTGCGGGATCAGGAGATTTGTGTGGTTCTTGTGCATCCGGGAGAGGATATTTTGCCGGAGCTGGATGTGAAGCTTGGCCGCTATGCGGGAGCCAAACTGCGGGAGCGGGGCGTGGATGTGCGCACGCGCACTCGCGTGACAGCGGTGAGCGATGACCAGGTGACGCTGAGCGACGGCACCACCATCAAGAGCCAGATGCTGATCTGGACGGCGGGAACGTCGCCCAATCCCCTGCTGGCTTCCATCCCCTGCATGAGGGAGCGCGGCCGCGTAGTTGTGGACAACACGCTGGCGGTACCGGAGATTCCCGGCCTTTGGGCGCTGGGCGATTGCGCGGTGATTCCCGATGGAAAGGGAGGAGCCTATCCTCCGACCGCCCAACATGCGCTGCGCGAGGGCCGGGTGCTGGCACGGAATCTCGTGGCTGAAATCCGGGGAGGGAAGAAGAAGCCGTTCTCGTTCATGACCATCGGCCAGTTGGCGGCGATTGGAAGGCGAACCGGCGTGGCTCAGATATTAGGAGTCAATTTTTCGGGATTTATCGCCTGGTGGCTGTGGCGGACGATTTACTTGAGCAAACTGCCAAGGTTTGAAAAAAAGCTTCGGGTGGCGCTCGACTGGACGCTGGACCTGATGTTCTCAAAAGATTTGGTGCAATTTGTAACCTTCCGGGCCCCCTCGGTATCCAAGGAGGAGATCGAATCCCCCGTCAAGGTGGCGGAAATTAAGGTGCGCCGGGCGGCGAGTTAGGGAAGAGCCCATGATTGAATTCAGTCGCGATATTTGTGCCAACTTTGAAGAGGCTTCAAGCCGGGAGTGGCTGCTGACCAACGGCAAGGGTGGCTTTGCGTGTTCCACGCTGGCGGGTCTGAATACCCGGCGGTATCACTCTTTACTTACGGCGGCGACCCAGCCGCCGGTGGGCCGCATGGTGCTGCTGTCGAAGATGGAAGAAACGCTGATGGTGGATGGAAAGACGTTTGAGCTTTCCGCAAACCAGTATCCCGGCGTGATTCATCCCCAGGGCTACCGCTACCTGAAGCTCTTCCGGCTGGAGCCGTTCCCCACCTTCGTTTTCGATGTTGACGGAGTCGAGTTGGAAAAGACGATCTTCATGGTGCAGGGGGAAAGCACAACGGTGGTCGAGTACCAGGTGCGGAATGCAGCCGGCCGGGGTGTCTCGCTGGAGCTGCGTCCGCTGGTTGCATTCCGCGATTTTCATTCGACCACCCACGAGAACCCGGCGTTCAACTCCGAGGTGCAGCAGAAACCAGGAGTCGCGAGCCTGCAACCTTACGATGGCGTTCCCCGGCTTTACTTTGCCCACAATGCCGGCGAGGTCAGGACGACGGGCGAGTGGTACCGCAACTTCGAATACCGGGTGGAGCGGGAGCGCGGACTGGACTACTCGGAGGATCTGTTCAATCCCCTTGTGCTGAGATTTGAATTGTCTTCTTCGCAATCGCCTTCGAGTTCGAATCCAGCGGCGACGGTGGTCGCGTCAACGATCCTGCGCGCCGCCGCCGATGCCGGGCAGTTACGGCGCGACGAGATTGCCAGAAAGAATGCGATTGCTGCTTCCGTGCCGGGAGGGAACGAGTTCATCCGGCAACTGGTGCTGGCCGCGGACCAATACATTGTGGACCGGGGCGAGGGTAAGACGGTGATCGCCGGATATCCGTGGTTCAGCGATTGGGGCCGCGACACCATGATTTCGCTGACGGGGCTGGCCCTGGTGACCGGGCGCTTTGAGGTTGCGCGCCAAATCCTGCTGGAGTTTGCAGCGAGCGTGGATGAGGGCATGCTGCCGAACCGCTTTCCCGATGGCGGGGAGGCTCCCGAATACAACACGGTGGACGCCACGCTGTGGTATTTCGAGGCAGTGCGGGCCTATCTGGCGTATACGTGCGATTACGAGACGGTTCGCGGCAAGCTGTATCCGGTGCTGGCCAGCATTATTTCGTGGCATTTGCGCGGCACGCGCCACGGTATCCATTCCGATCCCACGGGGTTACTCGCCGCCGGAGAGGCGGGCGTGCAGCTTACATGGATGGACGCCAAAATCGGCGACTGGGTGGTAACGCCGAGGCGCGGCAAGCCGGTGGAGATTCAGGCGCTTTGGTATAACGCGCTGCGGATCATGGAAGGTCTGGCGCAGGCGTTTGAGAACGAAGCGGAGCGGAAGCGCTACAGCGGTCTGGCTGAGGTGGTGAAGTGGAGCTTCAACCGCCTGTTCTGGAATCCAGCTGCCGGGTGTTTGTACGACGTGGTGAATGGCGGGCCGCCGGATGCTTCCATCCGTCCCAATCAGATTTTTGCTGTCAGTCTGCATTACACCATGCTGCCGCCGGAGCGGGCGCGCAGCGTAGTCGAGGTTGTGGAGAAGGAGCTGCGGACGCCTTATGGATTGCGCAGTCTGTCGGCGTCGGACCCCAGATACGTCGCGCACTATGGCGGGGATGTGCGCAACCGCGATTCGGCCTATCACCAGGGAACGGTATGGCCGTGGCTGCTGGGGCCGTTTCTTACCGCGTACTTGAAGGTCCAGGGCGGAGGGCCCGAAGCCCGGAAGCAGGCTGGCGAGTGGATGCAGGCTTTGGAGCGGCATTTGTCAGAGGCAGGGCTGGGACAAATCTCCGAGTTGTTTGACGCCGAGCCTCCCTACCGCTCGGGGGGCTGCTTTGCTCAGGCCTGGAACATCGCGGAGCTGCTGCGGGCTGGGGTGGAGGATGTTTTTGCGGTGCAGCCAGCAGTGCATCCAGAGACGCGCAAGGCGGTTTCTCCACAGTCAGCGCTCAGTGCCGCGGCTGTTTAACCAGCATCACGATTGCGCTGCGAGCAGTGGTGTGGATTAAACTGGAGGTGTAAAACTGCCACTTAGGAGTCAGCGATGACGAACGAGTGTACGCACCTCGACCATATTCAATTCACCCGGACCGATAAACACGAGTGCGAGGAGTGCGTGAAGAAGGGCGATACATGGCTTCACCTGCGGCTGTGTCTGGAATGCGGACAGGTGGGGTGCTGTGACTCATCGAAGAACAAGCATGCAACCAAGCATTACCATCGCAGCAAGCATCCACTCATGCGCTCCATCGAGCCGGGAGAGCAATGGGTGTGGTGCTTCGTGGACGAGATAGAGCCGGGAGAGATTCGCAGGGATGTGTTTGTGCCGTTGAATGGCTGATTCGCCATCCCTTGCAAACCGAGGGTCAGGCCGCGTTTCGTCCCCGGTAAGGGCCAACGTAGATAAAGTCGAACTGCTTCAGAGCATTGATGTCGGAGCGTTCGGCCAGTTGCCAGATCTGTTCCATCCATCCATCAATTTGATCTTTGCTCATGCCTTCGGTTGCCGCCCAGAATTTGGGAGGAGAGAACCAGATGCGGGCAGGATATTGTTCATTCATAGAGATATCCGGATCAAGTTTGAGCGTGGAGATTATCGCTCATCGCCCTGTGGAAAACGAAATCTCATCGGGGCAACCATAAATGTTTGATTACGTGTGACATATTTTGCTGCCCGGACGCGGGCGACGGCAGTTTTCCACAACCATGGAAGGCTGTTCTCATCACGTACAGGAAGCCTTTCCCCGGACTATAGTAAGGCGCGTTGAATTCACTGGAAGGCTCAGGTAGATTGGATCAGCCCATGAGCAAGACCTCCAGGCAGGAAGATCCGCCATCGCCCCTTCTACGAAAGCTCAATAAGCTGATCCGGGAGCTGGCGAAAGAAGCGACCGCGCCCCGCGTGCATCACGTGCGAACCACGCTCCGCCGCATTGAAACCAGAATGATGGCCTCCGGCGGCAAGCAGGAGCTTCCGAAGTTGTTGAAGAAGCTGCGCCGCCGGGCGGGAAAGCTGCGCGATGTCGACGTGCAGTTGGTGGCCCTGAGAGGGATACGATTGGAATCGGCACGGCAGGAGAAGGCCAGGCTGACCCGCACGCTGTGCAAGATCCGTGCGAAGAATGAGAGCAAGCTTACCTCTCTGCTGGAGGAGATTTCGGAAAAGAATCCGGGCGGGCAGTTGCAGGCATTTCTGACTGTCCCGGCATCGGCGGCGGCAGCGGAAAAGGCTCGCACGTCCGTTAAGGCGGCACGGCAAATGTTCGCCGCTGCACTGGAGAGATATTCGCCGTTGAGCGAAGGAAACCTGCATGCCTTCCGCATGGAGTGTAAACGGGCGCGTTATGTCGCGGAAATGGCCGCCGAGCTTGCCAGTTTCAATCCCATGGTCTCTCAATCCATGATCTCCCAACCAACGATCTCCCAATCCATAGTTTCGCAAAATGGCAAGTCCACCCATGGCCATGGGGAGCAATCCGAGGCGCAGTTGCTGGTGGAGCAGTTCAAGAGGATTCAGGACGCCGTGGGCGAGTGGCACGATTGGCAGAGCCTGACAGAGCAGGCCGGGCGCGTGTTGGCTCCATCGAGCGGGGGGCTGCTTCCGGCCTTGCGCGCCATGAAGCGCTCAAAGTTTCTTGAGGCAATGCGGGTAATTCCCGAGGTGAAGGATTCGGTGCTTGGCGGAGTGGGATTCCTCCGCAAAGCCAGCAAGTCCGAAGAGATTGCCCCGGTGCCGGCGCGCGCCTCATAAGCGCGGCCAGCGTGGCGTCGATTCAGCAAAAAAATCCATCCAGTTCCGGTTTGCAAGAGCGGCATGTCAACCTTTGCGGCCATCGATATCGGCGCCAACTCAGTCCGGCTGAAGGTCGCTCGCCTGGTACGAAACCGCTTGACCCTGGTCGAAGAAGACCGTGAGGTGACGCGGCTGGGCGGGGCAGTATTCCGCACCGGCATTCTGGACCCCCAGGCAATGGCGCACACCGTGAAGGTGTTGAGCCGCTTCCATCGCACAACTCAAAGGCTGGGCGCAGACGCATTACGCGTGGTGGCAACCAGTGCGTTGCGCGATGCGCGCAATTCGGGCGCCTTCATCAACTGGGTGCGAGCCGCGACGGGATGGCGGGTGGAGATCATCTCCGGGCTTGAAGAGGGCCGTCTGATTCATCTGGGAGTGACGAACGCGATGCGGATTACGGCATCGCGGGTGCTGCTGATCGACCTTGGTGGCGGAAGCTGTGAGCTGACAGTCTCTTCGAGGGGACAAATCCGGCAGATGTTCAGTCTGCCGTTGGGCGCGGTGCGGCTTACCCAGGAATTCCTGCAACGCGATCCTCCCCGCAAGAAAGAGATGGGAAGGCTGGAGAGCTTCATAGCCGAAGAGGTCAGCCGCGTCCAGAAGCGGATACTTGCCGAGAATGTACATCTCACGATAGCGACATCGGGCACGGCGGCGGCGATTGCGGCGATGGCCCTGGGCGGCAAAGGGGGCAGGCGTCCCGTGAGCGCGGTGCCGCGGCCCAGGGTGATCGCACTGGCGGATAAGCTGGCGAAGCTGAACCTGGCGCAGCGTAGCGCGCTGCCGGGAATCAACTCCCGCAGGGCGGAGATCATCATCGCGGGAGCCTCGGTGTTCTCGGATCTAATGACGCGGCTCGACCTGAGCAACTTCCGGTATTCTCCGCTGGGCTTGCGCGATGGAATTCTGGCGCAAATGGTGCTGGACTACGGTCCCACGGCCCGTATGCGGCAGCAGCTCACAGCGGAGCGCGCCAGCGCCATACGGGCGTTGGGAGATCATTACCGCGTCGATTGGAAGTTCGCGGAGCGCGTGCGCGCGTTTTGCCTGGAGTTGTTCCGGAGTTTGAAATCGTTTCACCAGCTTCCGCTGGAATATTCCGACTGGCTCGCGGCGGCCGCCATGCTGCACGAGACCGGAGGTTTTATCAACCGCACCGGCCGCCATCGCCATACGTATTACATCATCGCGCACTCGGAGATGTTCGGGTACACGACGCAGCAGAGGCGGTTAATCGCGGCGATTGCCCGCTATATGGGGAAGTCCCGCCCTTCGATGGACGACCAGGCGCTGGCGGCGTTGAGCCTGGAAGACCGCGCTCTTATCCCCAAGGCGGTTGTATTGCTCAGGCTGGCGCTGGCGCTGGACCAGGGCAGACACGGCGCGGTGCAATCCTTCACCAGCCGCATGCGCGACGGCAATATCTGGCTGAAGTTGAGCCCGCGGCGCGGCGGCGCGGAGCTGGAGTTATGGGCCCTGGAGAAGGAGAAGGACTACTTCCGCGAGGTCTTTGGCCGCGAGCTGGTGCCGGTGCTCTCGTAGACTGCGCGCACGATCTTCGGAGTTACACACCAGGCAAGGCTGGCCGGCCTTCTGCCGGCAAGATCGACGCGCGCGACCGCTCCTTTTTTAAGGTCGATGGCAGATTCACTCTGCTGGTCGCTGATGAGCAGGCTGAGAAATTGGCTCAGGCTCGGGTTGTGGCCCACAACCATAATGGCTTCCATTCGGGAATATTTTTGCAGCATGCGGCGGAAGGCATCGAACTGGGCCTGGGGCTCGAGAGCGGCGTCGGTCAGAAGCGTTCCGTCGTGCCCAATTTCATTGGCAATGAGCGATGCGGTCTGGGTGGCGCGCTTGAGCGGACTGGAGAGAATGATATCCACGTGGGCCTCCAGTGTGGAGAGGCAGCGGCCCATGGTGGTGCATTGCAGAATTCCCTCGGGGTCGAGCGGACGGCGGCGGTCCTGTAGTTCGGTAGATTTTTTCGGGCCCGCGCTGGCGTGGCGAACAAAATAAATAATCAAAGATTAAACACCCTTTTTTACAAGTTTTGCTTTTCGAGTGAGCACCGGAATCTCCCGGGCATTGCCCTCGGACAACGCAATCAGGAACTCCTGTGCGTCGAACAGTTGCTGCCCCCGGATACGCGGAGCGTGAACGTAGTTTCCATTGGAGCGCAGGAGCCGCGCTTTACTATTGTCGGCAAGGTAGGCGGGCAGAATCTCCTGCTCGATACGTTGACGCAGCATCGGGTCTGAGATGGGGAAAAGCACCTCCACTCGTTCGTAAAGGTTACGAGGCATCCAGTCGGCGCTGCCAAGCCAGACCTCGTCGTTTCCTCCGTTGCCAAAGTAAAAGATGCGGCTGTGCTCCAGGAACCTGCCGACGACGCTGCGGACACGGATGCGGCTGCTGATGCCGCGGACGCCGGGACGAAGCGCGCACATGCCGCGTACGATGAGGTCGATTTCCACTCCCGCCTGCGACGCGCGATAAAGCTCCTGAATGATGCTCTTATCGAGCAGGGCGTTCATCTTCGCGATGATCCTGCCGGGGCGTCCGCGCCGGGCGTGCTCGGTTTCGCGGGCGATCAGTCCCAGCAGCTTCTGGGCCATATCCACGGGCGCGACCAGAAGGGGAGAGTAGTCCGGCTGTTCGGCATAGGCCGTCAGAAAGTGGAACACGTCGTTGGCGGCGCGGGTCAGCTCTTCGTTGGAGGTGAGCAGGCTCAAATCCGTGTACAAGCGCGAGGTCACGGGATTGTAATTTCCGGTGCCGAGGTGGAGATATCTTCGCGTGGCTCCGTCTGGGTCCTTGCGAACCAGCAAGCACATTTTGCAGTGAGTCTTGAGCCCGACCAGACCATGGAAGACCTGAACTCCGGCATCTTCGAGGTTGCGGGCCCAGCGGATGTTATGGGCTTCGTCGAAGCGGGCCTTCACCTCCACCACAACCGTGACCTCTTTATGGCCCGCGGCGTCGAGCAGCGCCTGGATAATCGGCGATTCGTCGCTGGTGCGGTAGAGCGTCTGCTTGATGGAGAGTACCTGTGGGTCCTGCGCCGCCGCTTCGACAAAACGAACCACAGGATCGTAGGAGTCGAAGGGGTGATGCAGCAGCACGTCACGGTTCCGTAGTTCTTCGAAGATGTCGCTACGCTTTGAGTTCAGGTGAAGGTCGCGCGGGGTGAAGTTACGGTATTTGAGGTCGACCCGCTCACTCTGCTCGTAGATGTGGCGCAGGCGCGCCAGGCTCACGGGACCGTTGGTGCGGAAGACCTGCCATTCCTGCAACTCGAAGTTGTTGCGCAGATGCTCCACCACCTCACCGTTGCCGTTGGCTTCGATTTCAAGGCGCACAGCATCGCCCTTGCGCCGGTTATGCAGTTCGGAGGTGATGGACTCCAGCAGGTTGCGCGATTCCTCTTCCTGTAGATAGAGATTGCTGTTGCGCGTGACGCGGAAGGGCGCGACGGAAAGAATCTCATAGCCGCGATACATGCGGTTGGCATGGTGAGCCACCAGGTCGGCAAGGAAGATGTAATCGTCGAATCCGCGCTCAGAGGGCAGGCGAATCAGGCGCGGCAGCGAACGGGGGACGGTAACCACTCCCATGTAGGTTGTGGATGCCCGGCGCTTTCGCCGCAACAGCAGCCCGAGACAGAGCGCCTTGTTGATGACCCGGGGAAAGGGATGCGCCGGATCCACTGTGACAGGGGTCAATAGGGGGTCAAGTTCGCGGGCGCAATACTGGTCCACGAAAGCGCGCGCCTCGGTATCCAGTTCGTTGAGGGAGAGCACGCGAATCCGCTCGGAGGCCAGGCGGGGCCGCAGCAGTTCGTTCCAGCAGCGATATTGCTGGCGGACCAGTTCGTGGGTCTTTTCCCCGATGGCCTCGGCCTGTGCGGTGGGAGAGAGGCCGTCGGGCCCGGTATCGGAATAGCCGTCTTCAATCTGTTGTAGAAGCGCGGCCAGACGCACCTCAAAAAATTCGTCGAGGTTACTGGCGCTGATGGCCAGGAACTTAACCCTTTCGAGCAGGGGGTTGTGCTCGTTCTCGGCTTCTTCCAGCACCCGCCGGTTGAAGTCTAACCAGGAGTATTCGCGATTGAAGTAGTAGGCAGGACTATTAATCGGGGCCATGGTGCAGGAGGGATTTTAGAGGCTCTTTGTTAATACAGCGTAAAAAGCGACCCTCGCTGGTAAGGGTAACACCAGGAGGAGGAATTTACCGCCGGAACGCGTCCTACCCAAACGCATCTTCCTACCCAACGCGTCTTCCTTAAGGCCCGGAGTGAGCGGTTAGGCGGCCCAGTAGTGATGGTCCTGGAGGAAGTAGGCATCGTTCCATGTGTTGACGGCGGTGCGCAGAAAGAGGCGCACAATGTTCCAGTGTCCCATCTTCCGGAAGCGGCGGTTGGTGGTCAGCACCCGTCCATGGACGATTCCAAAGCGGCGTCGGGCCACCTGCTTGCTCAGCAGGTAGTCCTCGGCATAGAGAGCGCCTTCGTGAAATCCACCCAGCTCCGTAAAGCGGCGGCGGTCGAAGAGCATGAACATTCCGGTGCTGAACGGCTTCATCAGGCGGGAGCCGATCTGGGCAATATCGTTGCCGAGGTAGAGCAGATTGTCCTTGAAGCTACCCTGACCGCACCAGATGTTGGTGGTGAGCAGGTGCAGGCACTTGCGGTTCATCTTCTCGACGGAGCGGCGGATCAAGGTTGGGTCGGCCAGCTCCATGTCGGCATCAATGAACAGGACGTAGCGCGAATTCGACAGGCGGGCGCCGTTGTTCCGTCCAACGGAGGGCAGACCTCCGGGAATGATGCTGACCGCAAGGCGTCCGGAGAATTCCAGAGCTCTTTCCGGCGTGCCGTCGGTGGAGGCGGCATCGGCGATCAGAACCCTGGTTTCACGCAAGAATGGGTAATCCTGCCGGGCTATGGAGTCCAGGAGGCGTGGCAGGAGCAAGTGTTCGTTCCTCGCTGGTATCACGATGGTCAGTTCCGGATTCGAATTCATATATTCCTACTCCCTTTTGGTCGATTCCGATGAAGGTGCAAGGCTCGTCGACCCATGAGCCGGAGTTGCAGTAAAGGATGCCGTCCTGAAAGGCATGCGCGGCGGCATGAGTGTGTCCGCAGAAGATCCGGTCTATGCCATGTTCCCGGGCATAAGCCAAAGCTCCCTGCTCCACCTTGCTGCTGAGCCGCAGCCAGCGGGAATTTGCCCGGTCGATAAAACGGCTCAGACTTTTACCGCGTGGATCCATGCGCTGCATTTGCAGGAAAAACATTTCACCCAAACGGCACAGAAGGGGGTTACCTCCTGTGAACTTGTCGAACTGATGGCCGTGAATTGCCAAATGGGAAACCCCAGCATAGTCCCAGCGATAGTGCTGGTAAACCGGGATTCCAACCAGATGCGACATCAGTTGGGAGAGGCCCAGGTCGTGATTACCCTCCACCCAGACCACCTCGATCTTGCGCTTGGGATTCGAGAGTTTGCGGATGTACGAAAGAAAGTGCCAGTGCTGCTTTTTGAGGCGGCGGAAGTTCAGATCGCTGAAGATGTCCCCCAGCAGAATCAACCTGCGGAACTCGACGGATTTAAGCAGACGAAGAGCGGCATCCGCCCGGCTGAGCTCCGCTCCCAGGTGAAGGTCGGAGACGATGACGGTATCAAAACTTGATCCGCGCATGCACCGACTTTAGTGCACCAAGATTACAGGATGATCAAAAACAGATGAATATCCGGTGACAGATGGTGAGCAGATTGAGTCAGTAAACCATTGATTCCTCAGGTTAATGGTGGGCAGCTCCCGGGATGGTGAGTGCTACACTCGGGCTTTTGCGGCAGTCAGGAAGCATTCCCCCATGGAACAGCCAGAGCGGCAGCAGGAGGAGAGATTTCCCGAAGATTTTCTTTGGGGTGTCTCGACATCGGCATATCAGGTGGAGGAGGGCGATCCTGACAGCCAGTGGGTGGCGTGGGAGAAGGCGGGACGAATCCGGTCGGGGCACACGCGGGGCCGGGCTTGCGAGTGGTGGGCCAATGCCGAGCAGGACTTCGATCTGGCAAAAGACCTGGGTTTGAATTCTCTACGCCTGTCGGTGGACTGGAGCCGGATTGAGCCGCGTCCCGGGGTTTGGCAGGACGATGCCGTGCAACGCTACCGGGCGATGCTCAAGGGGTTGCGCGACCGCGGGCTGCGTCCCTTTGTAACGCTGCACCATTTCACGCACCCCGCATGGTTTGAGGAGCGGGGAGGGTTTCTCGCTCCGGATTCACCCGGCCTGTTTGCGCAATTCGCCTCGCGCATAGTGGGCGAACTCGGGGACCTTTGTTCTGATTGGGTGACGATCAACGAGCCCAACGTATTCTGCACGCTCGGGTACCAATTAGGCGACTTTCCGCCCGGACACAAGGGCCAGTTCCGCCCGGCGATTTTGGCGCTGGCCAACATGGCCCGGGGGCACGCCCGCGCATACCGGGCGATTCACCGTGTCCAGAAAGAGGCGCGGGTAGGGTGGGCGCAGAACTATCTGGTCTTTGCACCGGCGAACCGCCGCTCCTTTCTCGACCGCATGCTTTGCCGCCTGCTGGATGAGATTTTTAACCGCTCCTTTTTCCGCATTATTGCCGATGGAGATGCGGGGATCACCCTGCGCGCCTTTACCGGCGATGTGAGTGAAGCCCGGGGCACGGCGGATTTTGTGGGATTGAATGTCTACAACCGGGTGCATGTTGCCTTCGATCTCCGCTACAGGGAGTTCCTTTTTGCCAACCTTTTTATTCCCGAGCATGTGCCACAGGGAGATCAGGGCACAGACTGGCCCTATGGAGAGGCTTATCCCGAAGGTATTACGTTGGCGGTAAAAGAGGCGTCGCCGCTGGGGAAGCCGGTTTACATTCTGGAGAATGGGGTTCCGGATGCCAGCGACCGTTTGCGTCCCTCATTCCTGATCGCCGCACTGCGGCGGGTGCAGCAACTGACGGCGCAGGGTTTCCCTGTTGCCGGGTACTTTCACTGGACCCTGACAGACAACTTTGAATGGAGCGAAGGATGGGGGCTGCGCTTCGGTCTGTATGCGCTGGATGCAGAGCTGCAACAGCGCCGCATGCGGCCAAGCGCGGAGGTGTACAAGGCGGTCGTGCGCAGTAATTCCGTTCCCGTGGAACTTGAGGCGAAGTATCCCTGGATAGCGCCGCCATAGCAGACGGTGAGCGCTTACTTTTCCGCTTGTTCGCCCAGAACAAAGCGATAGCCAGCGCCGCGAACGGTTTTGAGATACACGGGGTGGGAGGGATCGGGCTCGATCTTTTCGCGGATGCGGCTTACGTAGACATCCACCGCTCGTGGTCCCACCTCACGGTCCGCCCCGCTTGCCAATGTGAGCAGCCGGTCGCGGCTGAAGACGCGTCCCGGGGATCGGGCAAGCGTTTCCAGAATACGGAACTCCAGTGTGGTAGTTTTGCATTCCACTCCCCGAACCCGCAGGGTCATTGCCGAAGGATCGATCTCCACATCACCAAAGCTGAAAAAGGATGGGCGTGGAACGCCGCGAACTCTCCGCAACGCGGCGTTGACCCGCAGCACGACTTCACGAGGACTGAAGGGCTTACTGATGTAGTCGTCCGCTCCCAGTTCCAGGCCGCGGATGCGGTCCTGCTCGGAGGTTTTGGCCGTGATGAAGATGATGGGAACTTCCGCCATCTCCGGTTTGGCCTTGAGCTCGCGGCAAAGGTCGAGGCCATTCCGTCCGGGCAGCATGATATCCAACAGGAATAGGGCGGGAGCCAGCTCCCTGGAGCGGAGCAAGGCTGTACCCGCGTCCGCAAAATACTCGACGTTGTATCCAGCTTGCTCCAGGTTGAATTTCAGGAGCAGGCAGATATCGCGATTGTCCTCGACCAAGTAGATCGTCTGCTTCACTTCCGTTGTCCACCTGTTGCCGCGGTCTGCGAGAGGAGGCAGGCCTGGCTTCTGGAAATCGTGTTGGGGAAAATTTGAATCTGGCAAAACAAGTGCAGTGTAGGAAGGAGTTGTTAATGGGATGTTACGGATCGGTGAAAAGCAGGTTAATCCGGAAATGGGAAGAAAAGGTGAAGGCCCGGGGTGCTTGATGGGTGCACGACTGGTTGCTCGAATATGATGAAGTAAGTTAATCGGGCAGGGCAATCGGGCAGGGCAATCGAAAGAGAGGTCCAAACTTGGATGAAGCGGAAGTTGGCACCATTCAGCTTGCCGGAATTTCAGGCAGTCTCCGGAGGGAGTCGTATTCGACAGCGGTGCTGCTAACGCTGAAGGATGCGCTGACAGGGCGCGCCACGGTCAACATCCTCAGCCCGGATTTGCCGCTCTATAACGGCGACATGGATGGTGAGCAGAGGCCGGATGCGGTTAAGAATTTCCAAAGCAGTATTGCCTCCAGCGACGGCCTGCTGATCGTTTCGCCGGAGTACAACTATGGAATTCCGGGGGTGTTGAAAAATGCCCTCGACTGGGCTTCGAGGCCCGCCAACCAGGCGGCACTGAAGGGGAAAGACGCCCTGATTATCACCTCGTCGCCGGGGATGCTGGGCGGGGCGAGGGCGCAGGCGCAAATCCGGCAGACGCTGAGTGCGACCATGACCCGGGTGCTGGTGTGGCCGGATGTGACGATTCCCAGGGTGAAAGACAAAATCGTCAATGGACGGCTGGTGGATGAAGGCACGTTGAAGATCGCAGGCGAGGCGCTGGACGCACTACTGCGCGAAATCCAGTTGCGAAGGAAGATGGCTGCGCAGGCTTCCTGAGAGGACTCTCAGTCTCCGCCGGAGCGCGCCGAAGCCGAGCCGAGAACGTTGCGCTTGCGCACCAGCGAAACGAAAGCCTTCGCCGCGGCGGGCAGGCTGCGGTCTCGGCGGTAGGCCACGCCAAGCTCCCGCCAGAGCTTTACGTCCTCGATCTCGATGACCTTGACCTCGCCGGACTGCACCTCGTCGTGCGTGAATCCTTCGCTGATGAGAGAGACGCCAAGATTGGCGGCAACAAAGCGTTTGATCATGCCGACGCTGGGCAGCTCCATGGTGATGCGCAACTGCGAGCGGTAAGGCCGGAAGAATTTGTCGAGCAGCTGACGGGTGAATCCGGTCTTGGGGAAGATAAGCGGCTGGCCTGCGATCTCTTCCATGCGGATGCTCTTGCGCTGCGAGAGAGGATTTTCCGTGCTGACCATCAGCATCAGGCGGTCGCGGTAGATGGCCTGCACCTTCAGGCTCGGCGATTTCACGGGCATGGTGACGATGCCTACATCGACCGAACCCTCTTCGAGGCGCTGTAAAACTTTGCGGCTGAAGTTGCGGTAGATGCTGATCTGCACCTCGGGATAGAGCCGGTGATATTCGGCGAATACCTCGGGCAGCACATACAGACAGGTGGCCTCATTGGCGCCAATCATCAGGATTCCGCGCGGCGTGGTGGACTGGTCGGCGACGGCGCGCAGTGATTCGTCACGCAGGCGCAGCAGGCGAACGGCGTAGTCCATCATCACCTGACCGGCAGGGGTAAGGCGGACGGACTTGCCGCTGCGGTCCAGCAGCTTTTCCGAGTAGGCCTCCTCCAGTTGCCGAATCTGAGCGCTCACCGCCGACTGCGAACGGAATACCTTTTCTCCGGCGCGGGAGAAGCTGCCCAGCTTGGCGACTTCAACGAAGGTCGTAAGTTGATCGAAATCCATGGGGGAGTGGCAGGATTATAGCGGAGCCAGATTCGTGTCGCGATATTGTCGTGGAGTCCTCGCGAAAAAAGCGCATTCCGGGGTGCTGGGCGGTAGGCTCAGGCCAGCCTGAGGGCGGAGGGGACGAGGTGGGCGCCAGCAGGCATTTACGGGGGAAGTCCGGCGGATGATATCCTGTTTAAGTGGTTGGAATACGGGCGCATGGAAGGCTTTACCTTCGGAATTTTTCATTGCCCCTATCGAAAATCTGAATTGTACTTTATTGTTAATACCCGGTACTTACATAATGGATGTTTATCCCAAAAGCCAGCACGTTATCGCTTCCGGACGTGCCCCGAATCGGGGCTAAAGCCTCGATTTCCATCAACGGCTGAGTTAATCCTGAAAGCTACAAACCCTGGAGATGCAAAGGATGACGCGACCCACCTCAATGAATGGCTTACCCCCGGCACAGGGGCTCTACGATCCTGCCCACGAACATGACGCATGTGGAATGGGTTTCGTAGCCAGCATTCGAGGGCAGAAGAGTCACGCGATCATCGAGCAGGGCATCCAGGTGCTGATCAATCTCACGCACCGGGGAGCCTGCGGGTGCGATCCGGAGACGGGCGATGGCGCGGGAATTCTGATCCAGATTCCCCACAAGTTTTTTACGCGTGAATGCTCGAGGCTGGGCTTCCAGTTACCGGCGCCCGGCGAGTACGGCGTGGGCATGACGTTTTTGCCGGTGGAGAAGCACCAGCGGTTGCAGGCCGAGGGGATTCTGGAGCGCCTGATCCGGGAGGAAGGTTTAACGGTACTGGGCTGGCGCGACACGCCGGTGAATGGAGACGCCATTGGCCGGGTGGCGCGGGCCTCGCAGCCCTATATTCAGCAGGTGTTCGTAGGCCGGGCCGAAGGCATGGATGAGGATGCCTTTGAGCGGCGGCTTTATATCGTCCGCAAGCGGGCGGAGGCGGAGATTGCCGAGTCCGATATCCAGGACAAGAATTTCTTCTACATCCCATCGCTCTCGGCGCGAACCATTGTTTATAAAGGACTCCTGCTGGCTCCGCAGATCGCGAACTTTTACGTCGAACTGTCGGACCCCGATGTGACGAGCGCGCTTTGTCTGGTCCACCAGCGCTTTTCGACTAACACGTTTCCTAGCTGGCCGCTGGCGCATCCCTTCCGCTATGTGGCCCATAACGGCGAGATCAACACGCTCAAGGGCAACGTGAACTGGATGCATGCCCGCCAGTCGGTGCTGGCATCGCCGTTGTTCGGGGACGATATCAAGAAGCTGTTTCCAATCATTCAGGCGAATGGCAGCGACTCCGCCAACTTCGACAACGCGGTGGAGCTGCTGGTGCAGGCGGGACGCTCCCTGCCGCACGTGATGGCCATGCTCATACCGGAGGCATGGGCCGGAAATCCCCACATCAAGCCGGAGAAGCGCGCGTTTTACGAGTATCACGCCTCGTTGATGGAGCCGTGGGATGGCCCGGCGGCGATTGCGTTTACCGACGGAAAACTCATCGGCGCAACGCTGGACCGGAACGGCTTGCGTCCGGGCCGCTACGTGGTGACGGACGACGATCTGGTGGTGCTGGCCTCCGAGGCCGGGGTGCTGGCAATTGCGCCGGAAAAAGTAAAGAGGAAGGGCCGCCTGCAGCCGGGGAAGATGTTCCTGGTGGATACGGTTGAGGGCCGCATTATCTCCGACAAGGAGATCAAAAAGCGGCTGGCCGCGCGGCAGCCCTATGAGCAGTGGCTGAAAGACAATCAGATCACGATGGACCAGTTGCCCGAGCCCTCGCGGGTTCACGGTTCCGATCACGACACGATTCTGCACCGGCAGCGGGCCTTCGGGTACACCGACGAAGATCTGAAGATGATTATCGAGCCCATGGCGGCGAAAGGCGAAGAGCCCGTGGGTTCCATGGGGACCGACACCCCGCTGGCCTGTTTATCGGACCGTCCGCAGCCGCTGTTCAATTATTTCAAGCAGCTGTTTGCGCAGGTCACGAATCCGCCGATCGATCCCATCCGCGAAGAGATGGTGATGTCGCTGATCAGCTATATCGGGACGGAGCGGAACATACTGGAGGAGACTCCAAAGAACTGCCACACCCTGAAGCTGCCGCATCCCATTCTTACGAATCGCGAACTGGAAAAGCTGCGCCGGGTCTCGCGCGGCGATCTGCTGGCGAACACCCTGCCGGCGCTGTTCCGTGCGGCGGATGGCGAGGCGGGGTTGAAGCGGGCGCTGTTCGAGTTGTCGCGGCGTGCTTCGCTGGCGGTGAAGTCGGGATACACGCTGCTGATTCTCTCCGACCGTGGGGTTGATCCCGACTATGCGCCCATTCCGAGTTTGCTGGCGCTGGCGGCGGTGCACAACCGGTTGGTGCGGGAAGAGACGCGAACCCAGGTGGCGCTCATTATCGAATCGGGCGAGCCGCGCGAGGTGATGCACTTTGCGCTGTTGATCGGATATGGCGCCAGCGCGATCAATCCTTATCTTGCACTGGAGACGCTGGAAGACCTGGCGGCGCGGGGCTATCTGCCGGACGGCATGAGCCCGGAAACCGCCACGAAACATTTTATTAAAGCGGTGAATAAAGGGCTGCTGAAGACCTTCTCCAAGATGGGAATCTCCACCCTGCAGAGCTACCGGGGGGCGCAGGTTTTCGAGGCGATCGGATTGAACCGGGAGCTGATCGATACCTACTTTGTGGGAACGATCTCGCGGCTCGAAGGAGTCGGGCTGGATGTGATTGCCCGCGAAGCGCAGATGAAGCACGGTTTGGCCTTCCGCCCACTGACCGAGTCCGATACGGAGCTTCCGGTGGGGGGAAGCTATTTCTTCCGCGCCAATGGCGAGTACCACCTGCTGAATCCGGAGACCATCGGAAAGATGCAGCATGCGGTCCGACAGAACAGCTTCCAGACGTTCCAGGAGTATACGGACCTGATCGACAAGCAGAGCCGGAACCTCGCCACGCTGCGAAGCCTGATGATGATTAAAAAGGCGGAGAAGCCGGTCCCGATCGAGGAAGTGGAGCCGGCAAAGGAAATTGTGAAGCGCTTTACCACGGGCGCGATGTCGTTTGGCTCGATCAGCAAGGAAGCGCACGAGACCCTGGCCATTGCCATGAACCGGATTGGCGGCAAGTCCAATACCGGCGAGGGCGGGGAGGACGAAGAGCGCTTTAAGCCCGATGCGAACGGCGACCTGCGGCGAAGTTCGATCAAGCAGGTGGCTTCGGCCCGCTTTGGCGTGACTACCAATTACCTGGTGAATGCCGACGACTTGCAGATCAAGATGGCGCAGGGAGCCAAGCCCGGCGAGGGCGGTCAGCTGCCCGGACACAAAGTGGATGAGGTGATTGCGCGCTTGCGCCACTCAATTCCGGGCGTGGGACTGATTTCTCCCCCGCCGCATCACGACATTTACTCGATTGAGGATCTGGCGCAGCTGATCTTCGATCTGAAGAATACGAATCCGCGCGCGCGCATTTCGGTGAAGCTGGTGGCCGAGGTGGGCGTGGGAACGGTGGCTGCGGGCGTGGCCAAGGCTCATGCCGACGTAGTGCTGATCAGCGGCGATAGCGGCGGAACGGGCGCGTCCCCGCTGAGTTCGATCAAGCACGCAGGGATTCCGTGGGAGTTGGGGCTTGCCGAAACGCAGCAGGTGCTGCTGCTGAATGATCTGCGCAGCCGCATCCGCGTGCAGACGGACGGCAAGCTGCAAACGGGACGCGATGTGGTGATTGCGGCGCTGCTGGGTGCGGAAGAGTTCGGCTTTGCCACCGCGCCGCTGGTGGCGATGGGCTGCATCATGCTCCGCAAGTGCCACCTGAATACCTGCTCGGTGGGCATTGCAACGCAGGACCCGGTTCTGCGCAAGCAGTTTACCGGCACGCCCGAGCACGTAATCAACTTCTTCTTCTTTATTGCCGAGCAGGTGCGGCAATACATGGCGGAGCTGGGCTACCGGACGGTGGATGAGATGGTGGGACGGGTGGAGATGCTCGATGTCCGCCCTGCGGTGGATCACTGGAAGGCGCGCGGTCTGGACCTTTCGGCGATTCTCTATAACCCGCCGCTTCCCGGCAGGGTGGCGCGCCATTGCGTGCAGAAGCAGGATCACGGACTGGAGCAGGCGCTCGATCACCAGTTGATTGCCGCCGCCAAGGGTGCGCTGGAAAATCGCACCCCGGTGGAGATCACTCTTCCAATCCGCAATGTGCACCGCACGGTGGGAGCGATGTTGAGCGGCGAAATCGCCCGCAGGTACGGAGCGGAAGGTCTGCCCGACGATAGCGTGCGGGTACACCTGACCGGTTCGGCCGGCCAGAGTTTTGGAGCCTTCCTGGCGAATGGGGTCACGCTCACGCTGGAGGGAGACGCCAACGATTACGTGGGCAAAGGTCTCTCGGGCGGCAGGGTGGTGGTTTATCCTCCCAGAAATTCCGTGTTTTCCGCGGAGGAGAATATCCTGGTGGGCAACGTGGTTCTCTATGGCGCCACCAGCGGAGAGGCGTTCTTCAGCGGCATGGCGGGAGAGCGTTTTGCAGTAAGGAATTCGGGCGCGACCGCGGTGGTGGAAGGGATCGGCGACCACGGTTGCGAGTACATGACCAATGGCCTGGTGCTTGTGCTCGGGTCTTGCGGCAGGAATTTTGCGGCCGGAATGAGCGGCGGCATCGCGTATGTCTTTGACGAACGCCGCGACTTCACCGAGAAGCGCTGTAATCTGGCCTCGGTGGATCTGGAGCCGGTGATTGAATCCAAGGATGCGGAGCTGATCTTGAGGCTGGTTACGCGCCACTTCGAACTTACCGGCAGCCGGCGCGCGCGCTGGATTCTGGATAACTGGCTGGAAGTGCAGCCGCGCTTCATCAAGGTTTTCCCGCATGAGTTCAAGCGGGTGTTGGGCGTTAGCCGCACGCATCAGAATTACATTCCCGGCGACCCGCTGGCAGTCGCGGTTTCCGTTGCGCAGGTGCAGCATGGGTAAGCCGACCGGGTTCATGGAAAACTCCCGCGAGCTGGCTTCACGGCGGCCCGTGACCGAGCGGGTGAACGACTGGTTCGAGATTTACCTCGACTTCCCCGAGGAGAAGCTGCGGGCGCAGGGGGCGCGATGTATGGACTGTGGCGTCCCTTTCTGTAACACGGGCTGTCCGGTCAACAACCTGATTCCCGACTGGAACGACCTGGTGTACCGCGGACGGTGGAAGGAAGCGGTCCGGCAGCTGCACTCCACGAATAACTTCCCTGAATTTACGGGACGAATCTGTCCCGCGCCCTGCGAAACGGCCTGCGTTCTGGGCATCAATAACCCTCCGGTCACGATCAAGCAGATTGAAAAGAACATAGTGGATCGAGGCTTCAAGGAAGGCTGGATTCATCCCGAGCCGCCCGCTTACCGCACCGGCAAAAAAATTGCGGTGGTGGGTTCGGGGCCGGCGGGTCTGGCGGCGGCGCAACAGCTCTGCCGCGCCGGACATTCGGTTACGGTGTATGAGAAGGCTGACCGCATCGGCGGACTGCTGATGTACGGTATCCCTAACTTCAAGCTGGAAAAGAACGTGGTGGACCGCCGCGTGGAGCAGATGAAGGCCGAAGGCGTCAAATTCATCACCAACGCGCACGTGGGAGTGAACGTTGCGGTGGAGACGCTCCGCAACGAGTATGACGCAATCCTGCTGGCGGGAGGAGCGGAGCATCCCCGCGACCTTCCGGTGCCGGGACGCGAGCTGAAGGGCATCCACTACGCGATGGAATTTCTGCCGCAGGCGAACCGGCGCAGCCTGGGCGACAGCGTGGATCCGAAGTCGGCAATTCTGGCGACGGGCAAGCACGTGATCATTATTGGTGGCGGAGATACCGGGGCCGACTGCCTGGGAACTTCGCACCGGCAGAAGCCAGCTTCGGTTCACCAGTTTGAGATTATGCCCAAGCCGCCGGATGAGCGTTCACCGCTTACGCCCTGGCCGCTTTGGCCGATGCAGTTACGGACCGAGGCCGCGCACGAAGAGGGCGGTATCCGCGACTGGAGCATTGCGACCACGAAGTTCTCCGGCGATGCCGAGGGAAATGTGCGGAAGCTGCACGGTGTTCGCGTGGGACCGCCACCCAAATTCGAGCCCATTCCCGGCACGGAGTTTACGATGGATGCGGACCTGGTGCTGATCGCCATGGGCTTCATGGGTCCCGTGCGGAATGGCATGATTGAGCAGTTGGGAGTGGCACTGGATAATCGCGGCAACATTGCCACGGACGCGAATTACATGTCGTCGGTGCCGGGAGTATTCGCGGCGGGCGATATGCGCCGCGGACAGTCCCTGGTGGTATGGGCGATTTCCGAGGGCAGGAAGGCTGCCGCTGCACTCGATCAATATGTAATGTCCGAGCAGGAGCGCCCGGCGGCGGTTCGCACCATTACCGCCTGAAGTCCCCTGAAGTTGACCAGAAGCTCAGAAGTTCGAAGTTCAGAAGTTCCAAGGTAGAAGTTCAGATCAGAAGAACCGGAACCGGATGGAATAAACGACGACGCGGCCTTGCCCGCGTCGTTTTTTTGCGCCAGTTTATGCTTGCCGGGATCGCAGAGTGCCGGTGCAAGCAGCTTCTGGCGGAGTCACGTGCCGTTACAATGACTTTAGAGAAGAGACTTTAAAGGAGCGAAGATGCGGATTTTGAGGGTTGCTGCCATTGCGATGCTGTTGGTTGGCAGCGCCGCGGCGCAGGATAGCAAGAACGAACTAGGTTTCACCCTCGGGTCGGAAAGCGTTCGCGACCGGGTGACGGTTGCGGGGCCGCGGATTACCTTCAGCCGAAGCATTGCGTTTGGCGCCAATTATGCGCGGCGGCTTCGCGGTGGGGCCGCGGGAGAGTTCTTTCTGGAGTTTCCGTTCGTGGCGGTGCCCAGCCACAAAATTCAGCCGGTCGCGCCGGGGGCGATCACCGATCTCGCCAGCCTTTATGTGGCGCCTTCGTTAAGGGTCAAGTTTCTGCCGCTGCTCCCGGTCTCGCCGTGGGTTTCGGTGGGAGGCGGCTACGGCGAATATGAGGGTTCGGAGAAGCTGGCGAATGGAACGCTGAATCCCGACCGGCGCAAAAATGTGGCGGTAGCTCAGTTCGGCGCGGGAGTGGATGTGAAGACTCCGGTGAGAGTTCTGGCTCCGGTAAGCCTGCGGGGTGAGTTCCGCGACTTTTACAGCTTTGAATCGGTGAATTACGGGGTGCCAACGGTAGAAAAGAGGCAGCACAATTTTGTGCTTGCCGGAGGCTTTGTCCTGCGTTTCTGACGGCGCCTTGGGGAATAATCAATTCAGCATGAATTCCCGTCAGCCATCGTTAACAACATGAGCACAGAAGCACAATTGGACGCCGTATGGGATGTGATTGTGATCGGCGCCGGACCGAGCGGTTTGGCTTCGGCAATCGAGGTGCGCCGTGCCGGGCTTACGGCTTTGACCATCGATAAGGGATGCGTGGTCAATTCGCTCTTTCATTATCCGTCGAATATGACCTTCTTCACCACGCCGGAGCTGCTGGAAATCGGCGATCTTCCATTCCCCAGCGCGAACGCCAAGCCGAACCGGGAAGAGGCGCTGGAGTACTACCGGCGGGCCGCTGCGCACTACCGGCTGCAAATCCGTCAGTATGAGCGGGTCGAACGCATCACCGGGGCCGATGGCGGGTTTGTGGTGTATACCTCGGAGACTACCGGGGGCGTTGAACCGGGAGCCATGGCACCGCCCGTGGAAGAAGGCGCGGCGCACAAGGTCCTGCCAACGCACGCGTATCCTTCCACCTCTCCCGATACGGCTGCAATCCGCCGCCACGAATACCGCGGACGCAAGCTGGTGATCGCCACCGGATACTACGACCTGCCCAACATCATGGGTGTGCCGGGGGAGGACTTGCCCAAGGTCTTTCATTATTATCGCGAGCCTCATCCCTACTTTGATAATGACGTTCTGGTGATTGGAGCGAAGAACTCCGCTGCGATTTCAGCCCTGGAGTTGTGGCGGCACGGCGCGCGCGTGACCATGGTGCACCGCGGCGCGGCAATCGACGACAAGGTGAAGTACTGGATCAAGCCGGATATTGAGAACCGCATCAAGAACGGGGAGATCGCGGCCTACTTCAACTCGGTGGTGAAAGAGATCACGCGCAAGACCGTGGTGCTGGAAACGCCCAACGGCGCGTTGGTGCTGAAGAACGATTTCGTGTTTGCGCTGACGGGATACCATCCGGATTATCCTTTTCTGCGGAGTCTGGGCGTGGAGCTTTCTCCGAACGAATGCCGACCCACGGCCAATGCGGAGACGCTGGAGAGCAACGTTCCTGGTATTTATGTCGCGGGTGTGATTGTGGCGGGATCAAAGACCAGCGAAATCTTTATTGAGAATGGGCGCTTCCACGGGCAGCGGATTGCGGCGGATTTGAAGAAGAAGCTGGCGGGGAACATCTAACCGCAGAAAAATTTCATACCAAGCCCGCGAAGGTTTCACCCAGCCGCGAAATATTCAAGCTATTCGAATGGAAGCTATTCGAAGTGGATCAGCGGCTCTCCCATTTGCTCGTTCATCAGGCGGGATACCAGCGGCTTAAGGGTCTCTCCGGTTTTGGAAAGAACAAAATCTTCTTCAGCGTTGGACCAGTCCAGTTTGAAGCTGGTACTGAGCGCGGAGATCCATATCTGGCGGGCGGCGGAGTTGGGAGAGATGACGAAGCGTCCCGGCGGCTCTTCAAAACTCAGGTGGAGCGCCCCTCCGGCTTGCTCTTCCACTTCGAAGCTGGCAGCCGTGCTCTCGGCGTCCATTAAGAGCTGCTTGAGTTCTTCCAGGGAAGAGTCGGCGTGGCGTTGGAATTCCTGAGCGTCCATGGCGGGATTTTAGCATTGAGCGAGTGGGCGGAGTTTGCCGCCCGTCGCGCCAGATACGGGGAGGGATCACGCCCAAGCAATTCGCAGCGAAGCAACTCGCAGCAGAGACGCGGAGACACCGGGAAGAAGGGAAAGAAGTTCGTGCTGATTGTTCTCGCGCAATGTTCCCGGTGGCTCTGCGTCCTGGCGGTTCCTGACGTGTCGATCTAGAAGGGAATATCTTCGTCGGTGATTTCGGCAGCCTGGGAGTGACTGGGTTCGGGCATGCGCTGGTCGAATCCACCGGAGGAGGCTCCGCCGCGAGCCCGTCCCCCGCCGCTGAATTCTTCTCCTCCACCGCTGCCTTGTCCGCCCTTGCCGCCAAGCATGACTAGTTCATTGACGATGACCTCGGTGCGGTATTTCTTCTGGCCGGTTTCCTTGTCGTCCCATGAATTGGTTCGCAGGGTGCCTTCGATGTAGATGGAGCTGCCCTTCTTGAGGTACTCTCCCACGATTTCGGCGGTGCGCTGCCAGGCGACGAGGTTGTGCCACTCGGTGCGATCCTGCCACTGTCCTTCTTTATCTTTGTAGCGCTCGTTGGTAGCCAGGGTGAACTTGGCGACGGCGGTGCCTTGCGGCGTGTACTTTACCTCGGGGTCTTTGCCGAGATTGCCCAGAAGAATCACCTTATTGACGCTCTTTGCCATTGGATCGCTCCGATACCTGCCGCAGTTTCAGGAGATTCGCGGAAGAAGAATTTTCTTGGGATTTTACCGGAGAACAAGAAACCCCCGGCACCACCCAACTATAGCCCCCAACTATAGCAAAGACCGGTTGGAAGCGGCGCGATGGGCTCTTGGGTGGGTGGAAATTGTGAGCCGGGCAGGGCTGGGGGTGGGTTGATATCTGTAAGTTGCTGAAAAATCGGCTTTGTGGGCCTCCCGCTCACCCTCGTGCTCTTCCCCTTGGACCGCGAATTTACCCCGTTCGGTTCATTCCGGTCGCCCACAGGCTCGAATCGGACAAGAATGCTCAGGAGCAAGCCCGTAGTGTTTGTTGCGCACAATAATCGACTTAACAGGTAAGCCCCGGGGCACAGGCGTTTGCGAGAGCGCAGGTGGCCGCCCGAGGGGGAAAAGGTGAAGGAACGATGAGTACTTCGACACAGTTGCCGACCAGCACAGGATTGGTCCAGATTGATTCGCAGCCAAGCCAAGGCTCCAAAACCCTGGTGACACCAGAGCTGGAGACGATGATCCGCCAGCGTGTTGCGGACGAGAAGGCCCGGCTGGAGCGGGAAGCCGGCGTCGTCCAAAAGCAGATTCACCACTTCCACAAACCGATTGAGCGCGGATTTACGGCAGACCAGCGGCACAAGACCACGCTGCTGTTTGGCGGCCTTACCTGGAAGCACGAAAAGCTGGTCCACGGCGCGCTCGAAGGTCTGGGCTATCGCTGCGAGGTTGTGCCCACGCCTGACGTGAAGGCCTTCCAGCTCGGCAAGGAATACGGCAACAACGGGCAGTGCAACCCGACCTACTTCACCGTGGGCAACCTGGTGCAGTATCTCCAGACCCTCGAAGAGTCGGGCGTTAAAAAAGAAGATCTCATCAACAATGATGTTTATCTCACTGCCGGCGCATGTGGTCCCTGCCGCTTCGGAATGTACGAAGCGGAGTACCGGCTGGCGCTGCGCAACTCCGGTTTTGACGGCTTCCGCGTGATGCTGTTCCAGCAGTCGGGCGGACTGAACCAGTCCGATGCCGAGGCCGGGCTGGAGATGAACCTCGACTTCTTCCTGAACCTGCTGAACGGGCTCAACATGGGCGATGTCATCAACGAGGTCGCTCACCAGATTCGTCCCTATGAAGCCAATGCGGGCGAGACGGACGCCGTGCTGGATGAGTCCATCGATTACATGCACGAGGTGCTGAAGAAGAAGTCACCGTGGAGCGTGGAGGACGCGCTGGGCACGATTGCGGACAAGATTCCGATGAAGGGAACGGTGGAGTATCTGGGTAAGTTCCTCAACCAGCTCTACTCGGACGACTATGTGACCGCGCTGAATCATGTGCGCGACCGTTTCAACTCCATCAAGATCGACCGCTTCCGCGTGAAGCCGATTGTGAAGATTACCGGCGAGTTCTGGGCGCAGACGACCGAGGGCGACGGCAACTTCCAGATGTTCCCGTTCCTGGTCAAAGAGGGCGCGCAGGTGATTGTGGAGCCGATCGGGACCTGGATCATGTACATGATCCACCAGGTTGTGCAGAAGCTGCGCGACACCAAGGGCATGGAGGAGGGCGTGGTAATGCCTCCGGCATGGCGGCTTGATAAGCAGGCCAAGATCGAGTGGAACTACCGGCAGAAGCTGGCGAAGCTGAAGGCGGCTGAGCTGATCTTCGCGCGCGAGTACCACAAGATTGTGGATGCACTCGGCGGCTCGGCTCACCGGCTGGTCGATCAGTATGACCTGCAAAGAATCGGACATCCCTACTACAACTCGCGTGCGGGCGGCGGCGAGGGTCACCTGGAAGTGGCGAAGAATATCTACTACTCGAACAAGGAACTCTGCCACATGGTGCTGTCGCTGAAGCCGTTCGGATGCATGCCTTCCACGCAGTCGGATGGCGCGCAGTCGGCGGTGGTGGCGCATTACAAGGACATGATCTTCCTGCCCATCGAAACTTCGGGTGAGGGCGAGATCAACGCCCATAGCCGCGTGCAGATGGCGCTGGGCGAGGCCAAGGCGAAGGCCAAGCTCGAGTTCAAGGACGTGATGGAGAAGCTCGGAAAGCCGCTGGACGAGCTGAGGGCGTATGTGGCGCAGAATCCTGAGATGGAGCTTTCGCTCTACACCGTTCCCAAGTACAAGGGCGTGGTGGGAGCGGCGGCGAACTTCGCCATCCACGTTGCCGAGCGCATGGGCGAAAAGGTTCCTTACCATCAGGACGCACACTAGCTGAAGGTGAGAGATTCCGGTCTGCCGGCACATCCGCAAGAGGGAGTGCCGGCAGACTGAAAAGTTCCGCAAGCAGCATGAACCAGTATTCATCAACCGATACCAAGGATTGAGGATCAATGTCCGGACTGACAGAAAAAGCGAACCCGAGTAAGTGTTATGGCCAGCTGTGGATGGGCGTGGATGTTGGCTCAACCACGGTAAAGGTGATTGTGGTCGATAACGAGACGGACGAAATTCTCTGGCAGGACTACCAGCGGCACGACACCAAGCAGCCGGAGAAGGCTTTGGAGATGTTCAAGGCCATCCAGGCGGATTTGCCCGCCACGCCGCAGGAGAATTACCGGGTATTCATCACCGGCTCCGGTGGTTCGGGCATTGCCAAGCACATTGGCGCCAAGTTCGTGCAGGAAGTGAACGCGGTATCGCTCGCGGTGGAGAAGCTCTATCCGGAGTGCGGTTCCGTAATTGAGCTGGGCGGGCAGGACGCCAAGATCATCATCTTCAAGGAAGACCCGGAGACCGGAAAGAAGAAGAAGCTGCCCTCGATGAACGACAAGTGCGCGGGCGGCACCGGCGCGGTGATCGACAAGATCAATGCCAAGCTGCGAATCCCCAGCGACAAGCTCTGCGAGATGGGATATGAGGGCATCAAGCTGCACGCCGTGGCCGGCAAGTGCGGCGTGTTCGCTGAGACGGACATCAACGGCCTGCAGAAGCAGGGCGTCCCCGCCGATGAGCTGATGGCGTCGCTGTTCGAGTCCATCATTCAGCAGAATCTTTCAGTATTAACGCGCGGAAACACCCTGCGGCCCGTAGTGCTGCTGCTGGGTGGTCCGAACTGCTACATCAAGGGAATGCGCGACTGCTGGAAGGCGAATATTCCCAAGATTTGGGCGGAGCGCAACTATCCGCTGCCCGAGGGCGTCGATCCCAAGGACCTGATCCGCACCCCGGACAACGCGCAGTATTTTGCCTGCATTGGAGCGGTGGAATTTGGCAAGCAGGAAGATGCCAATATCGGCCTCTATACGGGATACGAAAAGCTCGAGTGGTACATCACCGAAGGCCGGGCGGTGGAAAAGGCCAAGAAGGGCGGCGCGCAGGCGCTGGCCAAGGACGATGCCGAGCTGGCGGCGTTCAAGGAGAAGTACAAGAAGAAGTCCTTCATCGCGACCACCTTTACTCCGGGACAGGTTGTAGAGGGCTTTATCGGGCTGGATGGAGGATCGACCTCCACCAAGGCCGTGCTGGTTGATAAGAACCGCAACGTGCTGTGCAAGACCTATCAGCTCTCCCGCGGAAATCCGATTGAGGATACGCAGGAGGTGCTGGCAAAGGTCGCCAAGCAGGTGACCGACCAGGGAGCCACGCTGAAGATCATGGGCGTGGGCACGACGGGCTATGCCAAGGACATTCTGAAAGACGCCATCGGCGCCGACGTTGCGCTGGTGGAAACGGTTGCGCATACGCAGGCGGCGCTGCACTTCTATCCCGATGCGGACGTTATCTGCGATGTGGGCGGGCAGGACATCAAGATCATCATCCTGCGCGATGGCCGCGTAAAAGACTTCAAGCTGAACACCCAGTGCTCGGCGGGCAATGGCTACTTCCTGCAGGGCACCTGCGAGAGCTTCGGATTCAAGGTGGAGCAGTTCGCTGATCTGGCGTTCGGAGCCACGGGGTATCCGCAGTTCGGTTATGGCTGCGCGGTATTCATGCAGTCGGACATTGTGGACTTCCAACGCCAGGGCTGGAAGCCGGAAGAGATCATGGCGGGATTGTGCAACGTGCTGCCCAAGAACATCTGGCTGTATGTTTCACAGATTCCCAACCTGAGCGCCATCGGACGCAAGTTCATTCTTCAGGGCGGCACGCAGCACAATCTGGCGGCGGTGAAGTCGCAGGTGGATTTCATCGAGTCGCGCTTCAAGGGCAAGGACGTAAAGGCCGAAGTGATCGTGCACCAGCACTGCGGCGAAGCGGGCGCGATCGGTTGCGCGGTGGAGGCTGTCCGGCTGTGGGAGAACGGCAAGACGACCGAGTTCATCGGCCTGGAGAGCGTGGCTTCCATCACCTACACCACCACGCGTGAAGAGGCGACGCGCTGCTACTTCTGCAAGAACAAGTGCCTTCGCACCTTTATCGATGTGAAGACCACGGTTCCCAATCCGAACTACACGCCGCCGGTTAAAACCAAGGTTCCGCTGGCGGAGGGCGCGCAGCGGCTGATCATTGCCACCTGCGAAAAGGGCACGGTGGAAAACGTGGAGGAGATGCGCGTCATTAAGGGCAACATCGACGCCATCAAGAAGGAAAACCCGAATCTGGTGGAGATCGCCGCCAAGGCGGCCTTCAAGAGCTTTGAGCCGCCGGTGGTCGCCGACGCGCTGCCCAAACTCCAGCTGACCAAGGCGCAGAAGAGCCGCGCCGAGCTGATGAAGAAGCGCGCGGAGCTGAAGATCGGCATGCCGAAGGCTCTCAATATGTACTCGTGTGGACCGTTCTTTACGGCCTACTTCGAGGCGCTGGGAGTGAAGGCGGAGAACATCTTCTGGTCCGAGTACACCAGCGAACAGCTCTACAAAGAAGGCGCCAAGCGCGGCGCCATCGATCCGTGCTTCCCGTCGAAGGTTGGAATTCCGCACGTACATAACCTGATCTACGGAATTCACGCCAAGAAGAATCTAGACATTATCTTCTTCCCGATGATCGATTCGCTTCCCACCTACCTGGTGAATACGCAGTCGGCCCGGGCATGCCCGACCGTTACCGCCACGCCGGCTTCGGTGAAGGCAGCCTTTACCAAGGAAGGCGACATGTTCAAGGAGAAGGGCGTGATCTGGAAGGACACGCTGATCTGCCTCGACGATCCCAAGATGGCCCACCGCCAGATGTACCAGGACTGGCAGGAGATTCTTGGCTTGAGCGAGGAAGAGGATTACCGCGCCGTGCTTGAGGGCTTCAAGGCCATGAAGGCGTTCGATGACGACATCATGCGCGGCACCGCGCGCGATGTCCTCAAGAAGCTCGAAGAAGAGGACAGGCTGGGCATTGTGCTGCTGGGACGTCCGTATCACAACGATCCCGGCATCAACCACGAGATTCTGGAAGAGTTCCAGAAGCTTGGATACCCGGTGTTTTCGCAGGATTCGCTGCCCATCGACGATGAAATTATCTGGCGGCTATTCGGCGAAGAGGTGAAGGCGGGGCAGATTCAGCATCCGCTGGATGTCTCCGACGTGTGGAAGAACTCCTACTCGGAGAACACCTCGCGCAAGGTCTGGGCGGCGAAGTACATCGCTCGCCATCCCAACCTGGTGGCTCTGGAGCTCTCCAGCTTCAAGTGCGGACACGATGCTCCGATCTATACCGTGATCGAAGAGATCGTGGAGCACTCGGGTACGCCGTACTTCTGCTTCAAGGATATCGACGAGAACAAGCCCACGGGTTCCATCAAGATTCGCGTGGAAACCATCGGCTACTTCCTGAAGCGCTACCGTGAAGAGATGGTACGGAACAAGCAGAAGCAGCTCACCATCGACGAGCAGCTTGGGAAATTCGAGGAGCAGTTGCGGCACGAGCTCATGCTGGCGGCGAAGTTCGCCGGTAAAGAGGGCGGATGCGGCAGCGAGCAGGCTCCGGCGGAGCTGGTTCAGCTGGGCGGAATGCAGCCGGCGAATCGGGAGCTGATCGAGATGAGTGGCGACTAAGCTTCTCAGCTCACAAGCTTGAAATAAGCTTGCTTGAAATAAGAAACCCGGCTGGCGGCAGCCGGGTTTTTCTTTGCGCGGAGCTTTGCCGGGAAGGGCTCTGGTTTCAGGGGTCTTCCTTCGGTAAGATTGGGCATGGCCCAACACTCCCCCCATTTTCTCGAGATCGTGAACCAAGCCCGTAAGCGTATCCGCGAGGCCAGCGTGGATGAGGTTAAGAAGGAACTGGAGCAGGGCGAAAAGTTTTTACTGGTGGATGTGCGCGAGGAGAGCGAGTTCGCCCAGGATCACATTCCCGGCGCGGTACACATGGGCAAGGGAGTGATTGAGCGCGACGTGGAGCAGAAGGTTCCCGACCTCGCCACCCCCATGGTCCTCTATTGCGGGGGCGGATACCGCTCGGCCTTGGCGGCGGACAATCTTCAGAAGATGGGTTATACCAACGTGATTTCCATGAATGGCGGAATTCGCGAGTGGCGGGAAAAAGAGTATCCGCTCACGAAGGGCTGACGGGCGGGAGCCCGGTGAAACGGCGGGCGGGTATTGGCCGGTATTGGCCGGGTATTAGCCGGGTATTATAAGATCAGTTCTCCAAACTAACAGGCGAGGGTGTTGCCGTACGATGATGGAATCCGACAAGGTTTTGTTTGAGATTTACCGCGAGAGCACCTATAGCGGATCTTACCGCGTGGTGTATTACACCGATCTGACCGACCAGAACAAGGAGTGGGAGATCAACCGCGCCATGGCCGGCGAGAGCTTTTATGACGGCTTCATCAAGAACTGGCGGAAGGACGATGCCAAGGACATTATCGAGGCACTGCTCAAGCGCCTGAATAACGGCGAGAAGATCACCATCCAGGACATTGAGACGGAACTGGGGCCGCACATGGCCGCCAAGTAGGCAAAGGCAGCCAAGCCAGGCGTTTTCCTTGAACCCGGTAGCTTTCACCCGGAAGTTTTCAAAAGATACTGGCAGGGGTGGGGAAATTGCGGCGTTTCTGGGTTATAATCCCCAGCCTATGGCCACTCCACCGGCTGTACAAAAGGCTCCCGGCATGGTGCCGGACGAACTCAAGCACGAGCCCATCTCCCATGGGCTGACCACGCCACGCAAAAAAAAGCCCAAGGAATTGGCCGTTATCACCGAGTGTTGTACCGGTTGCGCCGGTTCTCCTGCCTGTGTTGAGTACTGTCCCATTGAAGATTGCATGTTCTGGGTTCCGGACGAGGATCATCCGCCCTTTGGACGCATCCAGGTGGACCCGCTGCTGTGCATCGGCTGCAAGAAGTGCACAAGCAAAGGGCCGGATGGAGCTTTTCTGGATGGCTGCCCGTGGGATGCCATTGCGATGGTGGACACCGTCGAGGTGGAAAAAGAGGTGGGATTCATGCCCTACTGAGCCTGTTTTGAGGCCTAGGGCATATGCAATGGTCCCAATACCTATGGCAGACCTCTAACCAAACCTGCCAATTTGACCGTGTTGGCATTCGGAACTAAAATCAGGGTGTCCGGACACGTCCCGCCTGTAGTTGCCCCCTCGTTCAATGGTAGGACACCTGCCTCTGGAGCAGGTTATCGGGGTTCGAATCCCTGGGGGGCAGCCAATCTCTTAATTTTGCCGTTCATTAGCCCACAAAATGACTCCGAGAGGCTCCCGGAGCCCGTTTCTACCATGGTCTGAACTTCCGGCCTATTTACCCTTTTTCGCCAGATAAAAGTATCCCACCACATTATTAGGATTGGAGCCGTACCACATCCGCCCCTGCGCATCGCGGAAGAACTCCCGCATGGCGATTTCCGAGTGGGGGAAGGGGTATTCGATGACCTTGCCGGTTTTAGTATCCATGCGGCCCAGCACGTCCATGCGGTGCGAGTTGTACCAGAGGTAGCCCTCGGCGTCGAAGCCCATGGCGTAGGGGGTGGGGTCGGGTCCGGGCAGGGGAAATTCCTTGAAGGTCTGGGTTTTGGGGTCGAAGCGCGCCATGTTGCCGCCGTTGTATTCGCCGACCCAGATCATGCCGTC
>DASZRZ010000062.1:0-10742 GCA_035548935.1 Terriglobales bacterium | reverse complement strand
AACACCGAATAGCTGACAAAGAAGATTCCCGCGCCCACGCCATAGGCAACGTCGCTGATTCCGAGATCGCCTTTCATCTGCAACTGGGCGTAGCCGATGTTCGTCCGGTCCATGTAGTTGAAGATGTAACCGATGAACAGCAGGGGAATGAATCGCAGCGTAACCTTGCGGTAAAGCGCATCGATGGACGCAGCGCTCAGCGCACCGGCAGATTCAATCTCAGGACGTAGGGTTGAGCTCATAAGGTCGGGTTGCGGTTCGCAGGCCGGAGTTTCCCGGGCAGCCCGGTTGAATGCAATTCAAACCCAGCGCGGGAAACAATCCGGAACCGGCAATCTAGCCCACCACGGTGAACAGGCGCAAGACCAATATATATGCAAACCGGTCACGGCATAGCAATATCGCCGGTCGTATGGCCTAAGTGTAATATGGTGCGTTCCAAGGAAGATACCTATGCGATTGGTTGTACTGCCCGGAGATGGCATCGGCCCCGAAATTTCATCGGCAACCGTGGATATCCTTCAGCTTCTGAGCGACCGGCTTGGGCTGGAGCTGACCTTTGAAACGCACGAAATCGGTCTCGTGACCTTAAAACGCGACGGCACCACCTTCCCCATGCCGGCCTTCGAGGCATGCCGCAAAGCCGATGGGATTGTGCTTGGACCCATCTCTCACAACGTGTATCCCCCGCGCGCCGAGGGTGGAATCAATGTATCGGGCGAGCTGAGGCTTTCGCTCGACCTGTATGCGAATCTGCGGCCGAGCCGCAGCCGCGAGGGATTGCCCCATTACGGGCGCACCCCCATGGACCTGGTGATCGTGCGCGAGAACACGGAAGGCTTTTACTCCGACCGCAACATGCACATGGGAATCGGCGAGTTCATGCCCTCGCCGGATATGGCGCTCTCCATCCGCAAGGTTACCGCCGTGGCCTCGCGCCGCATTGCGGTGGCTGCCTTTGAGCTGGCGATGACCCGGCAGAAGAAAATTACAGCCGTACACAAGGCCAACGTTCTGCGAATCTCGGATGCGCTCTTCCTTCGCGAAGTGCGCGACGTTGCCAAAAAGTATCCTGCGGTGGCGTACGAGGAGCAATTGGTCGATTCGATGGCGGCGCTGCTGGTGCGCGATGCGGCCCACTATGACGTGATTGTGACCACCAACATGTTCGGGGACATCCTGTCGGACGAGGCCGCGGAGCTCTCCGGCAGCCTGGGACTGGGAAGCTCGATCAACGCCGGAGACACACACTGCATGGCGCAGGCGCAGCATGGCTCTGCTCCCGCCATTGCCGGACAGGACAAGGCCAATCCCGCCTCGCTGATCCTTTCGGCGGGGATGCTGCTCGACTGGCTGGCCCGCAAGCATCGCAATGAGAAGTTCGCACGCGCAGGGGTGCTGGTGGAAAATGCAATCGACGTATTGTTGAAAAACCCCGCGACGCGTACGCCCGACTTAGGCGGAAGCCTTGGGACACGGGCGTTCACCGCGGCCCTCCGCGAAGAACTGGAACAACAGCTCACAGGTAGCCGCCATGCAGCACAGACCGCAAAGCATCTGTGACAGTCACGTTCATATCGTGGGCGAGGGGGAGTGTTTCCCCCAGCTTGCGGATCGCGCCTACACGGCCGGCATTGCCGGGCTGGATTCCTTGCGGGAGATAGCCGGCCCGCTGGGAGTGACGCGATTCGTCCTGGTACAGCCGAGCTTCTACGGATCGGATAACCGGTGCATGCTGCAGGCCCTGAGTTCACTGGGGGAGCGGGGCCGCGGCGTGGCGGTTCTGGAGCCGGAGGCGCTTACCGAGCAACTGCTCAAGGACTACACGGCCCGGGGCGTGCGCGGTGTCCGGGTCAACCTCTATAGTCCGGTGGGGCTGCCTGCTGCGGGGGAGGCCGACCCGGGCAGGATGTTAAAGGAATTCGAGCGGCGGCTTTTGAACAAAGGGTGGCATATCGAAGTCATTGCGCCGCTCGCGGTACTGGGCTCCATCGCCGGGGAGATAGCGGGCTCCGCGGTTCCCATCGTGCTCAATCACTACGGTCTGCCGGGAACCAATGAACCGGAAAGTCCCCAGGGACGTATTCTGCTGGACCTGCTTGGGATGAAGCATGTATGGGTAAAACTCTCCGCTCCTTACCGGGTCCTGGCCAATTCGCTGGCTACGACCCCACCTGCCGGGTGGCTGGCCGCCCTTTTAAACGCCGCACCGGAACGCTGCGTTTGGGGGAGCGACTGGCCTCACACACCGGTAATTCCAACGGACACGAAACCCCGGGCGCCAATTCCCTATCGCGCATTGGAGTACGGACGGGTACTGGACGAATTCCTCGAAGCGTTGCCTGCTTCGCTATGGCGTCAAATTCTTGAAGAAAATCCGAGGCGCATCTATGAATTCTCCAGCGAATTCTCCGGCAACTGACGTCAAGGCAGCAGGTCCGGGACTTCCGCAGGCTGCCGCCTTAACCGAAGTGGAGCGGCGCGTATTCGCAAAGATTGCATGGAGGCTGCTTCCGATCCTTGCCGTCGGATACGTGTTGAACTACCTCGACCGGAACAACATCGGCTTTGCGGGACTGATGATGAACCGCGAAGTCGGCCTTTCCGCAACGCAGTTCGGCATTGGCGCGGGAATTCTCTTTCTTGGTTATTGCTTCTTCGAAGTGCCCAGCAATCTCGTGCTTTACCGGGTGGGTGCGCGGGTGTGGCTGGCGCGCATCATGATCACCTGGGGAATCATCTCCTCGGCCACAATCTTCGTCGTAGGTCCACGCAGTTGGTACATCCTGCGTTTTCTGCTGGGCGCCGCCGAGGCTGGGTTCTTTCCCGGTGTGGCGTTTTATCTCTCCACGTGGGTCCCTGCGGAGTACCGGACCCGGATGCTGGCGTGGTTTTTGGTCTCGATTCCCCTCTCCTCGGTCATCGGAGGACCGGTGTCGGGGATGCTGCTGGAGATGCACGGCATTGCGGGACTTTCCGGGTGGAAGTGGCTGTTCCTTCTTGAGGGACTTCCATCGGTGGTTATCGGCATCGCCTTGCTATTTATTCTGACGGACCGCCCGGAACAGGCCACCTGGCTCACCGATGAAGAAAAGGCCATGGTGCAGGCGCGAATCCAGAGCGAGCGCCGTGAGCGCGAGGTGCGCCACCTGCTGCCAGCGCTGAAAGACGTCCGGGTGCTGCTCCTCGCCGCCATTCAGTTCGGATTCATTCTCGGCTCCTACGGAATCGGAGTATGGCTCCCCCAAATGATCAAGGAGGGAGAAATCTCCAATTTCATGGTGGGAATGGTAAGCGGCGGATGCTACCTGCTGGCATCAATCGGTATGTTCCTGTGGGCCGCCCAAGTCGACCGTAGCGGACGCAAGATTCGCAATCTCACGCTTACCTGCCTGGTTTCAGCCATGGGACTGCTGCTGGCTCTGGTCTTCCATAATTTCTGGCTATCGCTGACCTGCATTACCGTGTCCCTGGTCGGGATCACGGCGGCGCGGGCCATCTTCTGGACGATTCCCACGCGATTCCTGACCGGCGTGGCCGCGGCGGGAGGCTTTGCCTTTATCAACTCCATTGGAACTCTGGGTGGCTCCGTGGGCCCGGTGATGATTGGATGGCTCAAGGATCGTACCGGGTCGTTTTCGGCAGGCCTGGTTGGCATGGCCGGGTTCTTATTGGGGTCCGCCGCGCTCTCGGCATCCTTAAAGTTTTTCGTTAAGGATGAATGATAAATAGCTATTTATAAATAAATAAGCCAACCCACAAAAAATACCGTTGCTTGCAGATCATGAATCGCGGAAAATCTTTCCGGGCGGACACAACTCTCCTAGCATGATTGTGTTAGAGCCGCAGTAGGTGTCGGAAGATGAAATCCCGGAATCTTTCCCGAGCATTGATTGAAAGTGGCAGAATGCGTAAGAGCGGGATCGCTTTTGCCGCGATGGCATCAGGATTCGTGATTAGTCTTGGGCTGTCGGCCCTGACCCACACCCACCAGATCGGTCCCCTGCTTCTTTCGATTTCCTACGTTTGCTGGAAGGCAGGATGGCGCGCCGGAGTGGCGGCCTCTGCGCTGGGGATTCTTGTTGCGACACTGGAGTTGCGTCCGCTGTTCTCATTCAAAGTTGACAGCACTCCCGATTTGGTAAGGCTCACTCTTTTTTCGCTGATTGCCGCCGTTCTCTGCGCCATCTCCTTTGCAAGCGATCACAGGGCAAAGCAGCTCAGCTCCACGCAGAAGAAGTTGCATGACTCCAGTCATTGGCTTGAGGCCGCGCGGCAGTTGACCCAATTCAGCACATGGGAGATCGATTCCGACCGGAACCTGGTGCAATGGACGGAATCTTCGGGAGTACTGCCTTCAAGAAAAAGCACCATGCTGAACCTGTGGCTCTCCCAGTTTCATCCCGAAGATCAGGCACACCTGTTCGGCGCAATCGAGGAATCCCGGCAGAGCAAAACCTTGCTGGTGCAACTTCGAATCCGGACACGCGAAGGGTATACGCCGGTGCTGTTGCGTGGTATGGTGCCGGAGAGCGGCGTGAACGGTGAGTCGCGGCTGATAGGAGTTTCGGTCCAGATGAAAAGCAACACCAATCCGGTGGAGTTTTTCAAAGCTTCCAGGTCCGAGTTGGTTGGAATCGACGATCTGCTGAACAACCTCAGAGAGAATCCCACACTCGATATTCATGGCCGCCTGAGCGTAGAGATGGCCCGCGAAGCGGTGGAACGCCTGCGCCGTCAACAGCAGCAGCTGATTGCAAGCTGAATCTCTTTGAAGTTCGCCGCCAACCTTGATAATCTTTATCGGGAATACCCTACAACTCTTTACAATACAGTTCTTTACGGAACGGCCCCTTAGCTCCTCATGTGCGGCATTCTTGGCTTTTCACATACCGGAAAAAGTACATCCGCGGCGGTGCTGAGTTCGACCCTGCGCGGGCTGGGACATCGTGGACCGGATCACGAGGGACAGTTTGTCTCCGACGATATTTCCATGGGGGCGGTACGCCTCAGCATTCTGGACATCCAAGGCGGCAATCAACCCATGGCAAGTCCGGATGGCGACGTGATTCTGGTGTTCAATGGGGAGATTTTCAATTACCGCGAACTGCGTGGGGAGCTCGAGACCGCCGGTTACAGCTTCCAAAGCAATTGCGACACTGAAGTTGTGTTAAAGGCGTTTCTCCGCTGGGGAACGGCTTCTTTTGCGCGCCTGCGCGGCATGTTTGCTGCCGCCTTGTGGATTCAGTCCGAGGGCCGCCTGATCCTCGCCCGGGACCGCTCCGGAATCAAGCCGCTCTACTACTGCCTGCAGGATGGGCAAATCTACTTCGGCTCGGAGTTGAAAGTAATCCTGGGCCATCCCCAGATTCGCCGCCACCTTTCCCTCGATGCCCTGAACTGTTTCCTGAGCCTGAACTATGTTCCCAGTCCCTTCACGCTGGTGGAGGGAATTCAAAAACTTTTGCCGGGGCATTTTCTTAACTGGACGAAAAAACACTGGGAAACCTCGAGCTACCTGCCGCGAACCAGCAGGGGAGCCGCTCCGCGCAGCCTTGAAGAGGCCACCGAGGAGCTGGATTTTCTGCTCGCGGATGCCGTAAGGGAGCAGCTGGTCTCCGATGTTCCGGTAGGAATCTGGTTGAGCGGTGGACTGGACTCTTCCACCGTGCTGCATTACGCGGCCCAGGCTGCACCACGCAACCTGCAGACATTTTCCATCTCCTTCCGGGGGCAATCTTTCGACGAAAGCCCCTTCATGGCGGAGATTAGCAATCGCTATGGCTTCCCCCATTCCGAATTCGATCTCAATCCGCAGGTGGATCTTGTGGATGCCATCGAGCAGATTGCGTATTACTCCGACGAGCCCAGCGCGGATGCGGGAGCGCTGCCCGTGTGGTTTCTGGCAAAGATGACGCGTCCGAATGCCACCGTCGTGCTGACGGGCGAAGGCTCGGATGAACTTTTTGCGGGCTACCTGACCTACAAGGCCGACATGTACAGCGCCCGCGCCCGGAAGCTGCCCGCGTTTTTCTGGAAGGCCGCGTTAAGCATGGCCAATCTGCTTCCGGTCAACGATGAGAAGATCGGATTCGAATACAAGGTGAAGCGGTTCCTGCGCGGGGTGCTTATGGCTCCGGAGGCCGCGCACGTTTTCTGGAATGGAACCTTCACCGAGCAGGAGAAAAAAGAGTTCTTCCGGTTCTCCGATCCGGCGCCTCTCTCTTCCATTCTTAACACCTTCCAGCAGGGGACGGGGATTGAGCGGTTTCTGGAGTTTGACCAGCGCTACTACCTGCCCGACGATATTCTGTACAAAGTGGACCGCATGAGCATGGCGCATTCGGTGGAAGTGCGTCCTCCGTTTCTCGATCCGCGCATTATCGATTTTGCCGCGGCGCTGCCGCAGAAATTCAAGCTGAACGGAAAAGGCTCCAAGTACGTTCTGCGCCATCTAATGGCTGACAAATTGCCGGCGAGTGTTTTGCGTAGACCAAAAATTGGATTCGACATCCCGATCCACCAGTGGCTCCGGGGCGTGCTCAAGCCGTTTCTGCTTGATACGCTTTCCACCGAGGCCGTTTCCGCCACTGGCTTATTTTTTTCTTCCTCCATCGAGCGGCTCATTGACGATCATCTGCAGAAACGGCGGAACCTGGGGTATCACTTATGGGGGCTAATCGTTCTCTTAACCTGGATGCGGCGCTGGAACATCACACTCCCGGAGACGCCAATATCCGAATCCAGGCAAAGCGGCGTACCGGCTGGATTGTTATTGCCGCAGCCTGCCTCGTCCATCTCCTAAGCATCGCCAGTCCTCCCCGGCTCATGGACGATGTGGATGCCGTCCAGGCTCAGATTTCCCGCAACATGCTGCAATCGGGGGACTGGGTAACGGCCCGGCTGAATGGCGTTGCCTACCTGGAAAAAGCTCCGCTCATTTACTGGATGATGGCCGGCTCCTACGCCGTCTTCGGAGTTCACGACTGGAGCGCCAGACTGCCGCTGGCCCTTGCGGTCATATTGTTGTGCTGGGTGGTATACCGCTTCGGCAGGTGGGGATTGAATGAGGACGCAGGACTCTTCGCCGGTCTGGCGCTTTCCACCTGCATAGGACTGTTTCTCTTTACCCGCATTCTTATTCCCGATGCCACGCTGACGCTGGTGATTACGGGCGCAATCTGGGCGTGGTTGCAATTACTGGAGCCGGAGCCCGAGCGTCCGATGTTCTGGGCGGCGGTAATGGGGGTTTGTCTGGGAGCGGGGCTGCTTCTCAAGAGCCTGATTGGGGTGGTTTTTCCCATCGCCGCCGGACTGGCCTACATGGCTGCCACACATCAACTGTGGACGGCCGCTTCGTGGAAGAAACTGAAGCTGCCGGTGTGGATTCCCCTCGCGCTACTGGTGGCCGTACCGTGGCACGTGATTGCCACCCTGCGAAATCCTCCGTATTTCGACTTTACCCTGCACAGCGGCCCGGGAGAGTATCGCGGCTTTTTCTGGTTCTTCTTCTTCAACGAGCAGCTGCTACGTTTTCTCAACCTCCGCTATCCGCGGGATTACAACACTGTGCCCAGGGTGTGGTTCTGGCTCTTCAACCTGATCTGGCTGTTTCCCTGGAGCGTATATCTGCCCGCTTCTCTCAGAATGGACCATGCTGCGGGATCGCGGCAGCAGCGGGTGAAGATCATGCTGTACTGCTGGATCTTCGTGGTGATGGGATTCTTCACTTTTTCCACGACGCAGGAGTACTACTCGATGCCCATCTATCCGGCTTTGGCTTTGCTGGCCGGGGTTGGATTGAGCACACCCGGCAAGGGAGTGAAGCGCGCATCGCGCCTGCTGTTTGCGTTGTTTTCCGTGCTTGGAATGGGATTGCTCACCGTGCTCTGCCGGGTGTGGCGCATTCCCGCAACCGGGAGCATTGCGGACGCCCTCACCCAGCATCCCGATTTGTATACGCTCTCGCTGGGGCATATTGGCGATCTCACGATGAACGCATTCGCGTATCTGAAGCTGCCGCTGGGGATGGCATGTGTGGCGTTTTTCATTGCCGCACTCGGACTGCTTCTCTTCCGGAACCGGCCCAGGGCGGCGATTCTGGCCACCGCTTTGGGGATGATCGTTTTCTTTCATGCCGCGCGGGTCGCGCTCATCCGTTTTGATTCCTATCTGGGCTCTTATCCGCTGGTGCAGGCTTTGGAAAAAAGCCCTCCGGGGCAGCTCATTGAAGGCAACGCGTACTATGCGTTTTCGTCGGTATTCTTTTACACCAACCGGACGGCGCTGCTGCTGAATGGACGCATGAACAACCTGGAATACGGGTCCTATGCTCCCGGCGCGCCCGAGGTATTTATCGACGATGCGAAGTTCCTGACCTTGTGGAAGGGTCCGCAACGTTGCTATCTTTTGATTTATGGTTCGGAGATGCCGCACATTGAGGAAGTGGCAGGCCGTTCCAGCCTTCATGTAGTCGCGGAAAACGCTGGGAACTTCCTGCTATCGAATCAATAATTCGCCGGATTAGAAATTCACTGGATCAGAGGCCGCCATGCAATGGGGAGACACCTTACGCTTTGCCCTGTGGGCACTGCTCGTCGATAAGGTTAAGGCCTCCCTTACCATGCTGGGCGTGATCATGGGCACCACTTCGATCGTGATGGTGATTACGATCGTCTCCACCGGACGCGCCTACATTTCAAACCAAATTGAAAGCATTGGATCGAACCTGGCCTATGTTTCGCTGGATCGCTCCGGAGGAGGAAATACCCAGGAAGACGAACTGACCCTGGGCGATCTGCACGCTGCCCGCACCGCGCTGCCCCTGGTGACAATCGCAGCCGGGACCTACGATCTGCCGGTAGACCTGGGCCTGCGGGGAGCCACCCGCCATGCACGCCTGGTGGGCGTGACCGAAGACTTTCAACCCATACGAAAATTGCGGGTCATCAGCGGGCGGTATTTCGATCAGGAAGATTTCAATTCCCGGCTGAAAGCGTGCGTCATCACCGACACCCTCGCCAAGGCGGCCTTCCGGACTGGCCCGGCAGTAGGGCAAATGCTGAACATCGCGCGCTTTCAATGCCTGATCATCGGCACCTTCCGCGAATCCATTTCCACCTTCGGCCAGTCGGAGATTCAGGATGCCACCGTACTTGTTCCCTTCCCTCTCATTCAAAGCATTACGGGGGACAACTTCCTCCAGGTGATCTACGCGCAGGCGCCGTCACCGGCGGAGGTTCCCAACATGACGGACTCGTTGAAGCGGCTGATTGCCAGCAGGCACCGCAGGCAGGCGCGCTACTCGGTACAGAATCTTACGTCGCTGCTGCAAACGGCCACGCAAATCTCCAGGGCAATGACGGTAGTTCTTATTGGCCTTACGTTGTTGATGTTTACCGTCTCGGGAGTCGGGATCATGAACATCATGCTGGTGAATGTGACTCAACGCACGCGCGAGATCGGGGTGCGGAAGGCCATTGGGGCAAAACCATTCGATATCCAGCTGCAATTCCTTCTGGAGGCAGTTTTCATCAGCGGCGCGGGGGCGGTGATCGGGATCATTCTCGCTTTCGCGTTGGTTTCGCTGATACGCTCCGCCGTGCCCGAGGGCGTGGTCAAAACATCCTGGCTCACGATTCCGCTGGGAATGTTGATACCCACGGCCATCGGGGTTCTCTTCGGATATAAGCCTGCCGCACAGGCTGCGCGCATGAACCCCATCGAAGCCCTGCGAAGCGAATAACACGATTCGAGGCCGCTGAGCCGCCCAGCAACACAGAAACTCACCGGCTTCCGCGAGCTGCCTTCCGCAGCGGCGATTGCAGCAGATCAAGTTTTACCGACCTGCCCATCTCGTAGTATCCCGCCGGACTGGGATGCACGTTGTCTCCGCAATCGAATCGCGGAAGCATCAACTCGGGATTCGCGGGGTCGCGAACCACTTCATCAAAGTCAATAACCGCGTCGAACTTCGCCTGTGTGCGAATCCACCGGTTTACCTCGTGCCGCGCCCCGGTCATGGACTCATCCCACCGGCCGCCGGGATATGGCGTAGCAGGGGCCGGGGTTAAGGGCGCACGGTTCTGGCGCGGAAGCACCGTGACACCGAAGACTTTCAGGCGGCGCTTGTGTGCGCGCTCGATGATGTCTTGCATTCCTGCAATGACCTGGGCGGCAGACGCACCGCGGCGAAGATCATTTGTTCCCATAAAAAGAATGATGTGAGTGACCCCGGAGTGAGAAAACACGTCGCGATCCAGCCGCTCTACTCCGGGAGTGCTGCGCGGGGGAGTTGGAAAGTTTCCACCGGAGATGGTATTCCCTCCGATCCCCTCATTGATAACCGCCCAGGTTGAAGCAGGCATCGCGCTTTTCGGAACACCACCGCTTATTCCCCTGGCAAGATCGAGACGGACGGCCATCCAGTCCTCCCACCGGTCGTGCCCATCGACGGTCGTGCAGGTGCCGTCGGTAATCGAGTCGCCGAAGGCCACCACCACACCCTTCAAAGAACTTGAGGAAGTGGTGAGCACGTCGATGGCGCGCAGCCAAAGCATAGCCGTAGTTGTGCCGGTGAATGGCTTTGGGTCTTCCACTGCGGACAGGTCTCCGGAATTATTCTGGCTCTGATAGGAGGTAACCTGCGCCCGGCTGTGCTGGCTGGGCAGCACATTTGTCTCCGGGATGAACATGCTTACCGCAAGGTCTTGCTGCGAGGAGACCTTCATGGTCACGGGGTC
>DASZRZ010000061.1:0-2163 GCA_035548935.1 Terriglobales bacterium | reverse complement strand
TCTATGGATGATCGTCCGCATCCCCCAAACCACCGGCGACGGAAGCTCCCCCGGATTCTCTGCCCCCGGAGGATTCTTCGTCGGTCTGTCCGGAGCCTCCACCGTCATCGTCTCCCTGCGCTATACCGGCTCCATCGACCTCCGGGCGGAGGCCTTCGCGCCCAATGAATCCGAAGCAGCGCGGCTCTCCGACTCGCTGACGGCCTACCTCACCCTGATTCGCGCCATCCAATTCGGAGCCCGCGCAAGCTCCTCCGGCGGCAAGAACACGGACGGTAAAAATCCGGATGGCAAAAATCCGGATGGCAAAAATAATGACATCGGCCAGCTTCTCGAAAGCCTGAAAGTCGAACGGCATAAGGACCGCGTGATCCTCTTCGCCAGCGTGAGCCCCACTCTGCTGAAATCCATCTTCGCGGAACCGCCCTCCGCTCCCCACCCCCCGATGCCCGCAGCCCCTCCGTCCACGCTCCAAAAGCGCCCCTGAACCCTCGGGTGGATTTTTTAGCTGGCGTAAAGATTGACGAGAGGGAAGTTGGCGAAAGGGGAGATTGTGAAAGAAAGCTTGCGAAAGAGAAGCTTGGTGTGGAAATGGTTCGCGCGCCTGATCATGCAAGCAGACGCCACAGCAGAGCCGGGGCCGAGCCATGGCTCCTGGTTTTGTTATGGGTTTGGCTACAGCGGGCGCAGGACTTGAGCCAGTCTACTTATCAATATCCCCCTGGCCTTGCAGCACCTTCTCCGCGTAGTAGTTCTCCACTTTCGCCTGGTTGCGCAAGCTTTCGTAATAGGCGGCCTTGAGCAACTGTTCGCGGCGGTCGCGTAGCTGGTCGCGGATGTGCTGCTGCACCCGCGGGTCTCCAATCTCCCGCTGCCCCGCCGATTCCTTGGCTACCAGGCGGACGATGCGGAAACCAAACAGCTGGTGAGTCTGCGGATTTTGTACCGTGATGATGCCGCTGTACTGCCCGGGCTTCAGCTTCGTCAGGGCTTCCCGCGTAGCCGGATCGGTTTGCGAAAGGGAAGATTCAGGAGTAAATCCCAGATCGCCGCCGTTGGACGAGGTCTCGGGATCCTCCGAATAATTCATGGCAACCGTTGCGAAGTCTTCGCCGCTATCCAGACGGTTAAGAATCATCTGGATCTTCTTCCGCGCTTCGGCTTCGCCATGAGCCTTGTCGTTCTTCAGATTGCGCACCTGTGCGTTGGGTGCGAGGTTTACGAAGATGTGCGCCAGCCGGTACTGCGGCTCAATCACATTGAACTCGGCCTTGTGCGCATTGTAGTAGGAAGTAATATCGGCGTCGGCGATGTTGATCTTGGACGTGACATCCTTATTCAAAACCTTTTCCACCGTCACGGTGCGGCGCAGGTCGCGCTTGAATTCGTCGATGGTGATTTTCCGCTCTTTAAGGCGATTGTCGAATTCTTCCTGCGTATACGGAGCCTTGATCTCGCTCAACTTGCGCTCGATCTCCTCATCGGTGGCCATAAGTCCAAGCTTCTCGGCGCGCTGCATGAGGATTTGCGTATCGATCAGTTCCTTAAGGATGCTGAGGCGCAGAACAGCTCCCTGTTCCTCTCCTCCGGCGCCCTGGGGGTTCCCGGCAAGATGGTTTAAATAATACTTTTCCACCTCAGCCCGGGAAATGGACTGGCCGTTTACGCTGGCCATCGAATCGGCACTGCTTTTTGCAGTGGAGCAGGCAGAGAGCGCGAGTGCAAAGGCGAGTAAAAGTACGCCTGAAATGTTGGTGATCAATCCAGCTTGCGTTTTCATTTCGCGAGAATCATCCTCGTTGCCGGTCTTCCCGGCGCTTTCGTAAATCCCATGCGAGATCGCCGGAACGTCCGGCTCCAATCGCGCAGAGAATTCTAATTGATTTACAGGGGTCTGGTCAGCCCTTAGCGCATCGTGGCTTTTGCCGGGTATTTGCCGGGGCTATCCCGCCGGGATCAGTGAGCTTTCTTGTCCGTCGGTCCGGAGCTTACCGCCGCCGGGGCAGGGGCCGCCATCGCGTCGGCATCGCGCAGGGCGCGGTCGATCATCGCGGTCAGCTCAGCCACCGTCGCTGCGCCGTCCATCTTCTCCCCGTTGATATACAGCGTTGGGGTGGCTTCCACTCCCACACCCAAACCTTCTTTCAGCGATGCGCGAATGGC
>DASZRZ010000060.1:0-3080 GCA_035548935.1 Terriglobales bacterium | reverse complement strand
GCCTCCATGAGGGGTTCAACCTTGCGGAGCTGGCAGCAGCGTCCGGGATCGGTCTGGTTCAGAATGCCGAATGCCGCCTCCTGTTCCGCCACCGTGTTCTTTGGAAGAACATTCACCAGATTGAGCTTCCACTGCGCGGTCATCCGGTCGCGATAGGCATAGGTATCGGCGAAATGATATCCGGTGTCGAGAAACAGCACCGGAACCTGTGGCATGCGCTGGCGGATCATGTCGAGAACAATCATGTCCTCGGCCTGAAAGCTGCACGTCACGCAGGTGGCTCGGCCTGGATCTCCTGCCAGTAATCGCTCCACGACTTCCTCGGCCGCAAGACCCTCGAATTGTTCCGCGATTGCCGCCTGGCTCATCCCTAGTCTCCCTGCGCCTCGGTGTGGGTAACCCGCCAGCTGCGTAACTTCGCCACCATCTGCGATGCGGCTTCAAAGTCCGAGGCGCTTAAATCACTGGCTTCAAAGAACGTCTCCGGTCCGTAACTCTCGCGGACGGCGTGTTCCTGCTCGGTGCCTTTGGTATGGGTGGAGAAGATGGTGACCATTCCGGCCATGCGGAACGCCCGGGCTACCGCCTCGAGCTCTGCCAGACGGAAATCCGCCGTGCGGATCAGTTGCACGTGCCATCCCTGTTCGAACAGTGCGCGTTCCACAAATTCGGCCAGCCGTGGCCGTCCACTGACCCATATGGCAGCAGAGGCGTGTCCGTAGCGCTGTTTGCGCTCTTCTCCGTTCACGCGACCGCGGGTAAGGGCCGCCACCTCGGGACGCAACGAGTCTTCATCCTCGACGGTACGCTCCACCATTCCCGCCGCCACGGTGGCATTGGTAATGGGATCGATGAGGATGAAGCTGCCCATGGTGCGGTTTTCGCGGTAGGCATCCAGAAACAGCGGCAGGCTGGTCTCCAGCTCGACCGCCGCAATGTCATTCATTTCCAGATCGGACGGAGGCAGGTGCGCCGCGGAATTCACATCGACCTTGTAGCGTACCTTGCTGATTCGCGCACGAACGCTGCGCGTGGTGTGCTTCAACAGGTAGTGCTTCTTCGGGTCCAGCTTGTCGGCGTGCATCCAGACCATCATGGCCTCGAAGCGGCGCGAAACCCATGCGGGATCGCCATCCGCCGTCAGCAGGTCGCCGCGGCTCAAATCAATTTCGTCATCGAGGGTGACGGTCACGGAGCTGCCCGGACCCGCCTCTTCCAGATCCCCGTTGTAGGTAACGATCTCTTTAATTCGCGTCTTCACGCCTGAGGGCTGCGCCATGACGCGAGTGCCCCGGCGCAGGACTCCGGAGCTGATGGTTCCGGCAAAGCCGCGGAAGGTGGCGTCCGGACGAATGACGTACTGAATGGGAAAGCGCAACGGGCCTTGTGTGCTCTTATCGCTGGCGTCCACACTCTCGAGATGTTCCAGCAGCGCGGGTCCGGTGAACCAGGGCATTTTGCTGCTGCGCTTGACCACGTTATCGCCTTCCAGGGCGCTAACCGGAACAATGTAGAGGCTGGGGACATTCAGGCGTTCGGCCAGTTCACGAAATTCCTTTTCAATGCGGCGGAAGGTCTCTTCCGAGTAGCCCTCCAGGTCCATCTTGTTGACCGCCGCAACCACGTGGCGGATGCCCAGCAGGCTGGCGATGAACGTATGACGGCGCGATTGCGGCGTGATGCCTTTACTCGCGTCCACCAGTACGACGGCGGCATCGGCGGTGGAGGCGCCTGTTGCCATGTTGCGCGTGTACTGCTCGTGTCCGGGAGTATCGGCAATGATGAAGCGGCGGCGCGGGGTGGAAAGATACCGGTAGGCCACATCAATGGTGATGCCCTGCTCGCGTTCGGCCCTCAGGCCATCGGTGAGCAGTGAAAAATCAATCGGGCCACTGGACCGGTTCACCCGGCTCTTCCGCACCGATGCAATCTGGTCCTCATAGACCGTTTTGCTGTCGTAAAGGAGACGGCCAATCAGGGTGGACTTGCCATCGTCCACGCTGCCCGCAGTGGTGAAGCGCAGCAGTCCCGCGGCGGCGGGAACTACCGCGGGCTCGGCGGCCACATTCAATGACTCAACATTCGTAGAGGCCATTAGAAGTAGCCCTCACGTTTCTTGATCTCCATCGAGCCTTCCTCGTCGTGATCGATTGCGCGGTTTTCACGCTCGGAGCGCCGGAAGGAGAGCATCTCTTCGATGATCTTCGGAACAGAATCGGCCTCCGACCGGATCGCGCCCGTGCAGGGCACACAACCCAGAGACCGCATACGGCACATCACCATCTCAGTCTTTTCACCCGGAAGCAGTTGTACCCCGGTCTGCGTCAGCAGAACCGATTGTCCGCGAATTACAGCTTCGCGTTCCTTGGCATAGTAAAGCGGAACGATGGGAATGCTTTCCGCATGGATGTAAAGCCAGATGTCGAGTTCGGTCCAGTTGGAGAGCGGAAACACGCGAATGCTCTCACCCTTGTGATAGCGCCCATTGAACAGGTTCCACAGCTCCGGACGCTGGTTCTTCGGGTCCCACTGCCCCAGGGAGTCGCGGAAGGAATAGACCCGCTCTTTGGCCCGCGACTTTTCTTCGTCGCGGCGCGCTCCACCAAATGCCGCGTCGAAGCCGCCGGCTTCAAGTCCATCGAGCAAGGCCCGCGTTTTGAGCAGTCCGCAGCACTTCTGCGTTCCCAATACGTAAGGGTTGGCGCCCTCGTCCAGTGCCTTGCGGTTGCTGTGGACGATCAGCTCCGCGCCAATTTCGCGCGCATACCAGTCCCGGAACTGAATCATCTCGGGAAACTTGTAGCTGGTGTCGATATGCAGCAAAGGGAAGGGAATCTTTCCGGGATAGAAGGCCTTCTGCGCCAGGCGCAGCATCACCGAGGAGTCCTTGCCGATCGAGTACAGCATGACCGGACGGGCAAACTCGGCCGCCGCCTCGCGGAGTATGAATATGCTCTCGGCCTCAAGGGCCTTCAGGTGGTCGAGCCGGTTGCTCTGCTCGGTCCCTGTGCCTGGCAAAACCATGGTTGAATCGGTCATCGTTACACCTTACCGGCCAACTGCAAAGTTGTGTTCACGTC
>DASZRZ010000059.1:0-13207 GCA_035548935.1 Terriglobales bacterium | reverse complement strand
GCCTGAGTTCGGCGACAAAGGCGTGGTGGACCTGAAGAAGGAACTGGACCGCGACATCGACCTGGTGGAAGCCACCATCGGGGCCAGCTCTCCGCCCATCATTTCTCATGGCGTCATCGTGGTGGGCGCGGCGAATCTTTCGGGCCTGTCTCCCAAGAGCAAGGAAAACGCTCCCGGCTTCATTCGCGGCTACGATGTGCATACCGGTAAGCGGCTGTGGATCTTCCATACCATTCCGCAGCCGGGGGAGTTCGGGAACGAAACCTGGGAGAAAAACTCCTGGAGCTACACCGGAAATACCGGTGCGTGGACCAACATAGCCATCGACGAAGAACTCGGCTATGCCTACCTGCCGGTGGAAGATGCCACCGGCGACTACTACGGCGGACACCGCCCGGGTAACGACCTCTTTTCCGCCAGCCTGGTATGCGTGGACCTGCGGACGGGCAAGCGCATTTGGCACTTCCAACTATCGCATCACGATATATGGGATTATGACCCCGCCTCGGGACCGATCCTGCTGGACGTGACGGTGGAGGGAAAGCCGGTGAAGGCAGTGGTGCAGCTTACCAAGCAGGCATTCGCCTTCGTCTTCGATCGCGTGACTGGAAAACCGGTTTGGCCGATCGAAGAGCGTCCGGTTCCACAGAGCGATCTGGCTGGGGAGCACACCTCGCCCACGCAGCCTTTTCCCACCCGCCCCGCGCCCTTTGACCTTCAGGGAAGCTCGATTAACGACCTGATCGACTTTACCCCCGAGCTGCGCGCCGAGGCCATCAAGATCGCCTCGGATTACCGCCTGGGCCCGCTCTTCACTCCGCCTTCCCTGAAAGATCATCCCAGCGGCACCAAGGGCACCATCCAGATACCCGGCGCTGGCGGAGGCGCGAACTGGGACAGCGGCGCAGCCGATCCGGAGACCGGTGTGGTTTACGTTACGTCTGTCACGCGCCCTCTTCTTACCGGCATGGTATCGAGTCCCAAGTCGGACATGAACTTCGTCAACACCACAACCCGGTCTCCCTCCGGACCCAAGGGCTTGCCGCTCTTTAAACCGCCTTACGGACGCATCACGGCGATCGATCTTAAGACCGGAGATCACCTGTGGATGACTCCCAACGGCGATACTCCCGAGGAGATCAAAAACAATCCCGCTCTCAAGGGAGTCACCATTCCCCGGACCGGCAAGGGAACGCGCGGGAATATCATGGTGACAAAAACCCTGCTGTTTGTGGGAGAGAATGTCTATCTCTTCGGAGACCCCATTCTTCAGGCCTTCGACAAGAAGACGGGAGATCGCGTTGCCGTGATTGATCTTCCCGGTCTTGCGACCGGCTCACCCATGACTTACATGTTGAACGGAAAGCAGTACCTGGTGGTGGCAGTCGCGGCACAAAATCATCCCGCGGAACTGGTGGCCTTCACTTTGCCTTCGGCTAACTCGCAGGAGGCTGCGCCGCCGCCGTCCGGCGAATAGGCTGCCAGGCGAGGCCCGCGGCCAAAATACTGGAGCACAACCAGCAACGCCCCGAGCAGGTTCCTCGGGGCGTTCGCTTTTGTAATGCGGATTATGCGGTGCTAAGTTTTGTTCCAGCCTTGTGGGGAACCTATTGCGATTCCCTTCGGGCGCGCGGCCCAAGCTTTTCGCGGATGCTAAGCGGCCACGTGGGGCGGCAGGGGCTGGGCTCCCACTTCGACTCATCGGTCTCCAGCTTGAACTGCGAGCTCAGAATGTAGGGTTCGGTGAGATATTTAGGATCTTCGAAGACCGAGGTCAAGATCAGGTATTTGACTCCGTGGACGGTCACAACCGTGTAGTGTTCGGTCATAACCGACTCTTCGCTATAGGGGATTCCGTTTTTATGCAGGTATCCCGGACTCATGTGCCGGGTAACGGCGTGAAGCTTTCCACCCTTGCCCGGAGCCGGACCGCCGAATGGGCCGCTGCCGGACCGCGTCTGAATCTGTTTTTCCCACATGGCAACGGTATCTCCCTGGGGCAGTAGCTGGCCTTGCTTCCATTTGGATCCGTCGAAATGGAAGAGCCGTTTCTGCATGCCAGCATCGGACTCGATCTGCAGGGTGTTATCGTCCACCCAGGAGATGCGGAAGCGGCCCGGAATGCGCATGATGTTGCCCGCCCAATAAGCCTTGCACTCGTTTCCTGCCGCCTTGTCCCTGGCGGGATCCCATAAAAGCGTAACCCGCTCCCCTTCTTTATTCAGGGGAACGCTGGCAAAGTCACCCTTGGCAGGGGTAGCCATGCGCCAGACCCAGTCTTCGTCCACAATGGAGACCCACTGGCCGGTCATGTCGATCACGGCGCTGGCCTTCGCACTTGGCCGCGGGGTTGCCGCCGCACCGCTCTGGCGCTGCGCCGCGCTGGCGCCGCTCAGGGCGCCCAGCAGGAGTACCCACGCAGCCATCGCCGCACAACTCACAACCGTGCGGCCTCGCAGTATCCGGAATCCCATAAACCTGTTTCCCTGCCCGGCTATTTCAGCCGCTGGTATGTCTTTTTCCATGCTGGTTGAATACAAACGGTTCACAGCGGAGAGATATTACTCGAAGAACCATCACCCGGTGAAGTGGGATAGCGGAACTTCCTTGTCATCCTTAACATACACGCGCTCGGAAATCCGCGCGGAGCTCTTCGGAAGGACCACTCGCTGGCTTATTACTCTTTCGGCAAGGGAGGCGGAATGGGCATGGCCGCCAGCTTCTTCTGGTACTCGGGATACATGGTCTCCGCGCCGCCGCGCATGGCCTCATACGGTATGCCGGTTTTTTGCGAGTACTCGTGGAGCCACTGATTTTTTCCGGGCAGATAATACGGCACCCACCCTTTGGGATGCTCGGTTTCAACGCTATAGATGCATTCATTTGGAATCATCTGCATGCCGGCATCCAGCTCCCAGTCGGTGCTGCGGATGTAAGGCTCCGTCAGGTAAACGGGATCGGAGATGATCGCGTAGAGGTTCAGGTAGTTGCCATTCCGCACCAGGTATTCGGTCATGGTGGCCTTCTCGCTTCGGGCCAACCCATTGCGCCGGACCCAGCCCTCTTTAAGGTGCGTGGTCTTGATCTTTAAAGCGTCGCCATCCCATTCCGCTGTGGAGTAGCCCTGCCAGTAGTGGGGAGCCCACTCCGGCGGATGGGGCCGCCCATCCATGTAGAAAATCCGGTGGGGAAGCATGAACCTCTGGATGGTTTGCCACGAGACGACAGCCTGGGTCGTGGGGTCGATCTCCGACCAGATACGCATCATCGAAGGACCGCGCGGAGAGTAATCCGCCGGATGCGGCTGGCACTGCCGCTCCACCTGCTCCCATTTTTCTGCCGTCCAGGAATCACCGCGCATGCGCGTCGCGTCATTGATGGGCAGCCCCATGTAGTCGCCAATGTGCGGACCGGGACCGCGCTCCGGCAGGTCTTCATGGGCCTTGTTGACCCAATGACCGGAAAAATCGATCTGGGCAAATCCAGGAGCGCCGGTCAATAAAAGAATGGCCGCTAAGGCGGAGAAGAAGAGAGCCGAGCAATGCCGGGAACGCGGGAAAGGTTTCATGAAACAGCCTCGCGAGTGATGTTCGTCGACTGTGCCGCAAACGCAAGAACGCCGGACCGAGAGCGGAGAAAGTCTCCCCATCGAGCCCAGCTTAAAACGCTCCAGCAATTTAACAGGGGCGCGGCCATAACTCAAACCGTCGCCCCTGCACAGACTTGAACATCAGTGTCTTTTAACAGGCCAGCTAAAAAAGGCCGGCTGAAAACCAGCCGGCCTCAATCAGCCGTTTCTTGTAGCCTCGTTCAACCCTTTATCCGTTCAACCCTTTAGAAGACGTACTTCAGGGCAAACTGAATCAACCTCGGGTTCACCGACATGCTGGTGATCTGCCCGAAGGTTGCGGCATTGAGCTGTGTCTGCGCTCCCGTAGGGTTGCTGAACTGCGCGTGGTTGAACATATTGAAGAACTCGGTACGGAAGACCAGGTTCGCATCCTCGCGTAAACCACCCACGCGGGTGGTCTTCTGCAGCGTGGCGTCGAAGTTGTTCTGGCCAGGGCCCAGGATAATTCCCAGCCCGCTATTCCCGTAGCCGGTACCGTTACCGATTACAGGGGTTGTACCGAACGCGGAGGCGTTAAAGTATCCGGCGCCGCCCGCCGCTCCTCCCAGCCGGGTATGAATGTCGCCCGAACTGGCAACATCGGCATTACCCTTCCCCGCGGCAAACTGCGCCGAGGAGCTGACAGGGGAACCGACGCCGAAGCCGTAGATCGAACCACCCCTGGTGTCAAGGATGGTCAGAGGCTGACCGCTCTGGAGTACGGTTACACCAGCGACGCTCCAACCATTGAGAACCTTGCCGAGCATGCCTTCACGATTTCCCAAAGGCAGATCCCAGCTGTAGTTGAAGGTTAAGCGGTGCGGCCGGTAGCCGATATACGGTCCGTACTTGGGGACCATGGGATCGTTAACGAAGTTATAGACCTGGGTGGCGTACGAGCGGCTGAAGGTATAGGCCGCCTGCATCTGCAATCCGTGCGAGAACTGCTTCCGAACCGTAGCCTGCAAGCTGTTGAACTTGCTGTCGCCGTAGGTCTGCGAAGAGTTGAATCCCGCCGGAGCAAATCCCAGATAGGGCACTCGCACCAAGGCATTGGCTACCGTATTGGTGGTAAGGCCATTGACCGGGTTCGTAGGGCTGGCCAGCAGCGCTCCGTTGATCTGGCGATCCTGACTGCCGCCATCGGCAACCAGGTGCAGACCACGGCTCCCCACGTAGCCCACTTCCAGCACCCACTTGGGCAGGAACTCATATTGGATATTCAGGTTCCAGCGGTAGGTGGTGGGCGTAAGCCAGTTGGGATCGATGGCAAATACGCTGAGGTTGGAGCTTGTCCCCGTCTGGGTTGTGGTGTTGATGGTGGCAAAACGTGGTGTCCAACCCAGGGTGCTGGAGCCATACGGCTGGGCGAAGCTGGAGAAGGCATTCGACGTCCCCGAGCGTGAGAGCGTCACCGAATACGGTGTTCCCTGCACGATTCGCGAATACGTGCCCATGCCGGGACGGTCATAGAAGTATCCGGCTCCGCCACGGACCACAAACTTATCTGAGGCAAGCGGCTTCCACGCAAAACCAACCCTGGGAGCAAAGTTCCTGATCGAGGGGCTGTTTTGCGTCGGAATGTCCTGATTGTTCTGATACAAACCGCCCACCGGGGGCGCGGGGTTGGCGGCGAAGTTGAAGTTCGCCGGAACTACAAATCCGGCCAGGGTTCCCGTGGCCGCGGTGCCTCCCGGCAAAGGAACCGTGTTGATCAGGCTCGGCCAGACGTTGGTCAGCTGTCCGATTTCGTCCTTGATCATTCCGAAGTATTCCCAGCGCACGCCGAGGTTCAGAGTCAGATTGCTGCTGACCTTGTAGTCATCCTGAACAAAGGCATTGGCGGCTGTGGCCCGGAAGTAGTGGATCGTTCCCTGGGGCCCGGCGGAAGCAGCGGTTGTGCCCGTATTGGCAATATTGCTGGTGGTGCTGCCATTGGTCGTTCCTGCCGCGGCGCTGGCCGCGCACGCAGGTGCGGACGTACCAGCAACGCAGCCCGGAAGTCCCAGCAGGAAGTCCTGGAATGTCTGGAAGGTCATGGTTCCAGTGGAAACCCCAGGAGCCTTCCAGTTGACCCGGTTGCGCTCGAATTCAAAGCCGGCGCGCGTCGTATGCTTGCCATGCGACCAGGAGATCTGGTCGGCAAGCTCCCAGTTGGAGAGTCCCTTGGTGCTGGTCAAGTTGGGATTGCCGCCAATCGTCATCAGTCCCGTGACCGTGATCGCGTTCAACAGGTTCATGCTGGGAACGATGGGCGCAATACCAACCTGCGTATCGGTGAAGGGAACGTCGCTGGAGAGGTTGGTGAAAACCCGCTGCAGGGAAGCCCGGGCCTCGTTGACAATGGTGTTCGAAAGAATCGAGGTAAGCTTCAGCACCATGTACTGCGAGGGAACCTCGGTGGTAGCAGGGGCGCCCGGCAGGCAAAGCGAGATCGCGGAAGCGGTAATGGCGCACCCGATCGGTGCAGCAGTTCCTACGCGGCTATAAAACCAACGTCCGGAAACTGTTTGGTTGGGGGTAAGTAGATAATCGAAATTCCCGACCGCCTGGTGCTCCTTGTAAATCGCCGGGAAGCTGTAGGTTACGTTCTGTCTCTGCCCGGTCGAAGAGCTGGGGATGTAATAGCTGCCATCGGCATTCTTCAACTGAAGAATGTTGACCGCCACCGGATTGATGTTCGATCCGTTGCACGCCACCTGCGTAACACCGGCGCCAGCGTTCGAGGTGTTGCCTCCGGAGGTGCCGGTGGGACAAAACACAGATCCCAGCGCGCTGCGGAAGGCCGCCGTGTTGGACCGGTCGCCCTGCGGGATGCCCACCAGAGTCGGATTGGAATATCCCGCCGGGGAAATTCCATTCTTCTGACGGGTCTCCTGGAACGAAGCGAAGAAGAACAGCTTGTCCTTTATCACCGGTCCGCCGAAGGTGCCGCCGAACTGATGCTGATCGAGCGCCTGCTTTGTATTGTTGGGAGCGGGCGACAGCTTGCGGAAGTAATCATTGGCGTTCAGCGCACGGTTGCGGAAGAATTCAAAGGCCGATCCGTGATACTGATTGGTTCCGCCCTTGGTAACCACATTCACGTTGCCGCCGGGATTGCGTCCATATCCGGCATCGAACAATGACGTTTGAATCTTGAACTCTTCGATGGCGTCGGGGTTCACAATCGAGATTCCGGGGTTCGCGCCCACATCCTGCGAGTTTCCCCGACCGTTGAAATTCAGGATCGAGGCTCCGTCCATCTGGAAGTTGTTCTGGGCCGTGCTCGACCCGTTCACCATGATGTCCTGGTTTCCTCTTCCGAGGCTCGAGGCGTTATACACGCTGGTATTGGCTCCAGCCGCCAGACCGAGAAGGGTCGTGTAGTTGCGCGATGTCAAAGGCAGGTCGGTGATGGTCTTTCCGCCCACGACTGTGCCCACCGTCGAGCTTGCGGTCTGAACCGACTCCGCTTCGCCGCGGACTTCCACTTGCTGCGCCTGGCCGCCGACAGAAAGGGTCTGGTCGAGAACCGGGGTTTCCGTCACGCTGACCAGCACGGAAGGCGTTTCAGCCGTGCTGAAGCCAGCGGCTTCAAACTTCACCTTGTAAGTTCCGGGAGGCAGAAATCCAAACTTGTAGCCACCATCCGAGGTGGTCGTAGTGGTACGAGCCTGATTCGTACCAACGTTGGTGGCGGTAACAGTGGCGTTTGCCACCACGGCGCCTGAGGAATCCTTTACGGTGCCTACCAGGGCGCCAGTGGATGCGGTCTGGCCCATCAAAAAGGGACCTGCAACCAGCGACAGAAGAAGAACAATCAAACAGCTGAGTGAATAAACGGAGATTTTCCGTCGGCTGCAAAAATCGGTTGCCATCAAAATCCTCCCACAAAAATCAAAATTGAATTTTTTCTTGTTTTACTCAGACTTGCCGGTCTAGCGCCGGCTTGCAGATGTCTTTACCCAGCTATCCGCTGGATTCTCTGAACCCGGTATTCTGCTTGGATTTCAGGAACCCGGAACTTTAGCCTGAGTAACGACTTATCACAATCCCACTAACCGGGAGGAAGCGCATTTTAGGGTTAACCAAGTAGATATCCATCCGGCCCCTTTTCCTGCTTTCCCCTCATTATTCATTGCCCCACAAGCGGCACAGGGGTGCCCGGCATCTACTCAGCTTTCAAAACGTTCCTCTGCCTACTTTCGTCTGCATAATCTTAAGGTTAGGAGGAAATAGCCTAGGTCTAACCCGTGGATTAAGGCCTTCAACTCCGGGAATGTTTTCCCCGCTGTTGGTAAACCGGAGAGCGACCAAGGCCGGGGTCAATTCCCAGGGTCTATTCGATAACCGCACGTATCTGGAGCGGCCACAGCGGGCGGCACGGAGTGGGATCCCATTTCGAACCGTCCGGCTCTTTCTTGAATTGCGAACTTACAATGTAGGGCTCCCGCAAATAGGTCGGGTCATCAAGAACCGATGCCAGGAACAGATACGTAATGCCGTTCGTAGTGAACACATTGAAGTATTCGTTCATCACCGCGTTGCCGCTGTAGGGGACGCCGTTCTTGCGCAAATATCCCGCCTTCATGTGAGTGGTGACAACATGCAGCTTGCCGCCCTTGCCCGGCTCGGGTCCACCGAAGGGACCGGACCCCGAGCGGGTCTGGAGTTGCTTTTCCCATTTGGCAACCGAATCGCCTTGCAGTTGGGGCTCACCCCCGTTCCACTTCGATCCATCGAAGTGAACCAGCCGCTTCTGCATTCCCGCGTCGGTTTCAATCTGAAGAGTATTGTCGTCCGCCCACGTGATATGCAGCCGTTCCGGAATGCGCATGATATTGCCCGCGCCATAGGCCTTGCATTCATTTCCTTCGGCCTTATCTTTTTCAGGGTCCCAGGCATTGGTAACGCGAATGCCCTCGGCATTTAACGGAAGGCTGGCATGATCGCCTTTGGCTGGCGTAAGCATGCGCCATGCCCAATCTTCATCCACGATGGACACCCAGTAGCCCGTCATGTCGATTACGGCCCCGGCCTTCCCGCTCGCGGGTGGTGCGCTGCCACGGCGTTGCCCCAGGCTGGAACCGCACAACATACTCAACACCAGCAAAACTGCCGCGCCAAAGCCCAGTGAGTTAAAGCCACTTTGTAGGTCTCGGTATCTCATAGTCCCTTTTCCAATATCCGCAACCGGTCCCCGATTTTACTTGCGCGCCCCCAGATGGCGGTCGAAGAACTTAACAATAATGTCATACACCTGTTTGGATTCCGGAGGCGCGGGATCATACCAGAAGGAGTGCCTTCCCCCCTCGAAAACATGCAGATCGGCCTCCACTCCCAGCCGCACCAGTTCGGCATGCGTATGGACCCCGGTGCTGAAGTCGATCGAACGCGTGCCTGTAATCATCAGCGTAGGAGGAAATTTCGACAATATCTCCGGAAAGTTCACGGGATTCACCATCGGATCGGCGGGGTCGATGTCTCCCAGATCCCGCTCCACCTGCGGGCCTTTCCGCTGCATCTGCGGGATTGCTCCGTTCCCTAATTCGTTTGCGATATATCCCGCATCTCCGCGATCTCCCCCGGCGCTGGCGCACAAAACTCCTACCGCCGCTGGTCTCGGCAGGTTGTGCTTTTGAAACCATGCCAGAGACCTTGCAGCCAGAGCTCCTCCGCGAGAGCAGCCGTAGAGACCCACATTCTGAACCTTGTAGCTCTTTAAAATCGCCGAATAGACATTGGCGACATCCTCCACCGCCAGGGGGAAAATAACCTCGCGGTAATCGACCGCCACTACTTTGATCTTTCCCAGGTAGGCGATGGGCTGCGAGCCCAACGGAGCGCAATCGGCCCAGCAATCGGCGCTGTGCAGCTCAATGAGAACCTTGTCCTTATTCTTCGGAGACACTCCATCCTTCGGCGTGTAGACAATCACATGCACGCCGCCGATTTTGGTGTCTTCCTTGTTGGTGGGATACATCTGATCCTGCAGCTCGCGATGCCTTTTGTGGATCAGGGTCGAACCATCGGGTTGATGCTCGGTGTATTTCGGATCGCGGCGCAACAGATTGTCTTCGAGGAGCGACTCTTTCAATTCCTTGCTCATCAGGCTCGACATCGGAATGGCCTGGGCGGGCAGATGGTAGGTTCCGTCGGGATCGATCTTGATCTGTGACTCGGGACGCACCGTTTCCGAAGGTGGCTTGGAAGCTTCTGGCCTGGAATCGCCCTGCGACCATGAAGGCACCGCCGCCAGAACGATCCACAGAAGCACCAGAGATATAAAACCAGACTGTTTCCGCCCCATACTGTCTCTCCTAACGAAAACCGCGCCATCAACGATCCCGATGCCGCAGAAGAAAATACTCCGTGGACTATTGCAATGCAACCTTCGGGCTGCAACCGGCGCAGCCGCCACAAACAGGAATGCGCGATAAAGGGCCGCACGGTGCGGCCCTCGATCGCGTCTTCTACTTGTACTCCAGCAGTTTGTAACTTCGGTTTGCCAACTTCGATTTGTTAACCGGAATTTGGCGAACCGCATTGATCCATTCATTCATGCGGCTCGTTGCTCCCGGCAATTTAGAACACGTACTTCAGGGCGAACTGAATCAACCGCGGATTCACCGAAGTGCTGGTGATCTGTCCGAAGGTTGAACTTTGGAGCTGCGTTTGCGCTCCGGTGGGAGCGTTAAACTGCGCATGGTTGAACAGATTGAAGAACTCCGCGCGGAAAATCAGGTTCGCATCCTCGCGGACGCCTCCCACGCGCGTGGTCTTCTGCAGGGTCGCATCGAAGTTCATCTGTCCCGGTCCAAGGATCACTCCCAGACCGCTGTTTCCGTATCCGGTACCGTTGCCTATCACCGGAACGGTGGAGAACGCGGTCTTGTCAAAGAAGCCCGCGCCACCGCTGGTCCCGCCAAGGCGCGTACGGATGTCTCCGGAGGTGGCAATATCCGCATTGCTCTTTCCCGGAGCGAACTGCGCGGTGGACTGCACCGCCGCACCGCCTCCAAAGCCGTAGATGGTTCCTCCACGGGTATCGACAATGGTCAGAGGCACGCCGTTCTGAATGATGGTTACGCCCGCCAGACTCCATCCATTAGCAATCTTTCCCAGAAGACCCGTCTGCTTGCCGAAGGGCAACTCGTAGTTGTAATGAAGCGCCAGCCGCTGCGGATGATATCCGGCATTCAGTCCGTATACATTTACGGTGGGATCGTTAAAGTTGTTGTAGCTGGCCGTGTCGAGCGAGCGGCTCCATGTATAAGCCGCCTGCATCTGCAGGCCGTGGGAAAACTGCTTGCGAACCGTAACCTGCAAGCTGTTGAACTTGCCGTCGCCGTTCGTAAGGTCCGCTCCCAGGCCGCCCGGCGCGAATCCCAGGTAAGGCACGCGCACCGAGGCATTGGCAACGGTATTGGTTGTAATTCCATTCACCGGACTTGCGGTGCTCGCCAGTTTGGCCTGATTGATCTGCCGCTCTCCATTGGTCGTGGATGGAACCTGATGAATTGCTCGGCTCCCCACATACGCGACCTCCAGCAACCACTTTGGAAGGAACTCATACTGCACGTTCAGGTTCCACTGGTAGGTCGTGGGCGTGAGGTAGTTGGGGTCGAGCAGCAGCGAAACCAGGTTGGAACTCGCGCCCGTGGCCAGGTTCACCGTGCGAGGCTGCCAGCCCAATTGCAGGGTTGGATCATAGGGCTGAGCAAGACTGGAAGCAAAATTCGCCGCGCCCGATTTTCCCACCGTAACCGAATAGGGAGGAGCCTGGGTTGCGGGCCGGTTGAAGGCGCTCTGGCTTAAGCGGTCGTAAAAATAACCGGCACCGCCGCGCACCACGAAGCGGTCGCCGGAAAGCGGCTTCCAGGCAAAACCAACGCGGGGAGCAAAGTTCTTGATCGAGGGACTGTTCTGGGTGGGAATCTCCTTGTTGTTCTGGAACACTCCACTCACGGGCGCCGCTGGATTCGCCGCGAAGTTGAAGTTCGACGGCACTACATATCCGGCAAGCGTTCCGGTTGCGTTCGTTGTTCCCGGCACCGGGACGGTATTGATCAGCTGTGGCCAGATATTGGTCAGATTGCCGCTGGCATCCGTGATCATTCCGTTGTATTCCCAGCGCAGGCCCATATTCAGCGTCAGATTGCTGCTGACCTTGTAGTCATCCTGCACAAAGGCGCTGGCGGCGGCGTTGCGGTAGTAGTGGCGGATGCCACCCGGCGGCGTAATGGATGCCGATGTCCCCGAGTTGGTGATGTTGCTGTTGGAGGTCCCATTGGTCGTTCCCGCGGCGGCGCTGAGATTACACGCAGCCGTGGACACTCCTGGGGCGCATCCCGGCAATCCGATCAGAAAATCCTGGAAGGTGGTAAAGGTCAGGTTTCCAATGGCCGCGGTGGAAAGATTCGAGTTCACCCGGTAGCGCTCATATTCAAAGCCGGCACGCGTGGTGTGCTTGCCATGACCCCAGGAAATCTGGTCGCCCGCCTGCCACGCGCTGGGATATTTAATGTTGCCCAGTGCGAGTGTTCCGCCGAACTGCATCAACCCGGTAATCGTAATCTGGTTCAGCAGGTCCATGGTGGGAGTGATGGGACGGATTCCCACCTGCGTGTCGGTGAAGGGGATCAGGTTGCTCGGAGCGGTGGAGGTTGCCTGCATCGAAACCCGCGCTTCGTTCACCACGGCATTGGAAAGAATGGAAGTAAGCTTCAACACCGCGTATTGTCCGGCATTCTGAATCAGACCAGGACTGCCCGGAAGGCATACCGTGATGGTTGTCCCCGTGGCGCCGCAGCCCATCGAGGCCGCGGTATTCACTTGGCTATAGAACCACCGCCCGGTGATCGTGTTGTTGTTGTTGAGCAGGTAATCGAAGTTCCCGATAGCCTGGTGCTCCTTATAAATCGCCGGCAAGCTGAAGGTGACGTTCTGATTCACTCCCGTTGAAGAGCTGGGAACGAAATAGCTTCCGTCCGGATTCTTCAGCTGAAGAATATTGATTGCCACCGGATTGATGTTCGAACCGTTGCAGGCAACCTGGGTTCCACCAACGGAGGTGCGCCCCGTGGTTCCTGCAACCGCGCTGCCTGTGGGGCAGAACGCCGCTCCCAGCGCCGAGCGGAAGGCCGCTGCGTTCGAGCGGTCTCCCTGCGGAATGCCCACCAGAGTTGGCGTGGAATATCCCGCAGGGGAGATTCCATTCTTCTGCCGCGTCTCCTGGTACAAAGCGAAGAAGAAGAGTTTGTCCTTGAGCACCGGGCCGCCAAACGAACCGCCAAACTGGTGCTGATCGAGCCGCTGCCGTGTGTTGTTGGGCGCGGGACTCTGCTTCCGGAAGTAGTCGTTGGCATTCAGCGAAGTGTTGCGGAAGAACTCGAAGGCCGTCCCGTGATACTGATTGGTTCCACCCTTGGTGACCACGTTTACATTGGCGCCGGGATTTCTTCCATACCCTGCGTCGAACATCGAGGTCTGGATCTTGAACTCCTGAATCGCGTCGGGGTTGACGATTCCGACTCCCACATTTCCGCCGCCGTCACTTACGCTTCCGCGCCCGGCAAAGCTGACGATGGAAGCTCCGTCCTGCTGATAGTTGTT
>DASZRZ010000058.1:0-1953 GCA_035548935.1 Terriglobales bacterium | reverse complement strand
TCGATCGCGACGCCGTTTGGCGGCTTTAAGCAGAGCGGCATCGGGCGCGAAAAGGGATTGCAGGGAATGCGCGCCTATATGGCTCAGAAGGGTATTTACTGGGGACTGTAGGCTCTCCGGCCTTCCGGAAGTCGTACCCAGCTCGCATGGTCCGCCCGCGCGGCAGCCGCTGCTTAATAGCGAGGCTTCTTAATATCCAAATAAACGGGCGGGATTTCCCACTAATATCGTCTTACGATCCTTCGCATCGGGCGCCCACAGGGCGAGCTGATTCAATACCAAACCGTCATCGATCTGGAATCGGGGATTAATCTCCGTGGCCAGGCGGCCCGGCGGCTTGACCGCATTGGGATGCGGCCAGTCGGAGCCCCACAGAATACGTTCGGGATTGGCTTGAATCATCGCGCTGGCGATGGGCGCGGCATCCGCGAAGTCCGGTCCATTCCTGGAACAGCGGTAGGGCGCAGAAATCTTCACGTAGACCTTGCCGCTACGAAGCAGTTGCAACAGCGTTGCGAAGCCGGGTTGCGATGTTCCGAGCGCTGCTTCCGCCCCAGCGAAATGATCGAAGACGACCGGCAGGGGCGAAGCCAGTATCGTGTCCTTGATCTGCTCGATCATGGGCAGTTTGGCGAACATCTGTAAATGCCAGTTCCAGGGCTTTAGCCGCCCCCATGCGGCTTGAAGGCGGGTGTGCGCCACATTGGGATCATGCTGCCCCAGGGTTGCGAGGTTGATGCGAACTCCGCGAATGCCTGCACGGTCCATGGCGTCGAGTTCGGAGTCAGGGGTATCGTCGGCGATGACGGCAATTCCTCGAGCCGCGGGACCGATCTTCTGGATCGCATCAAGGGTGCAGGCGTTATCCGTGCCATAGGGGCTGGGATTGACGATGACCACACGGTCCATGCGCAGCGCCTGCATGGCTGCCTGCAATTGCTCGATGGAGGCAGGTTCGGGCGTGTAGACACGCGAGGGCGAATAGGGAAAGACCCCGGGATCGCCGAATACGTGCGTGTGAGTGTCGCAGGCGCCGGACGGAACTTCAAAGTTCACCGGAGTAAGTGGGCCTAACAGTAACGATGGGTTCATGGGATGTGAGTGGTCCCGGCGAAAGCGCTATTTCGACGCGCCATCGGCAGCCGGATTTTGCCTGCCTCCGGGAGCCATGGACAGCAACAACAGGAGCAGCACGGCTCCGGCGACCAGCAAGGCGCTCATCATGTACATGCCGTAAACGAACTCGCCGGTTTTCTCCTTGATAAATCCCAGCACCGGCGGACCCGCCGCTCCCGCAAGGCCGCCGATCGTGGTGATCAAGGCAATGCCCGCCGCCGCGGCTGTTCCCGAGAGGTAGCGTCCCGTGGCCGACCAGAAGATTGGGATGGAACCATGAACTCCCGCCTGGGCCAGCGTTAAACAGGCGATCCCCAGCAGGGGACTATGCGGAAAGAGCGTGACCAGCGACATTCCGGCAGCCCCGGCAAATGCCGGGATGGCGAAATGCCAGCGCAGCTCCTTCTTACGATCGGAGCTGTGCCCAACGAGGATTTTTGCCAGGAAGGCCGCCGTGGGAGGAATGGCTGAGAAAAGACCGATTTTCATGATGCTGGAGACGCCCAGTTCACGGATCATCAGCGGCTGCCAGAAGGCCAGTACATAGGTATCGATGACCACGAGGAAATAAATCAGCCCGAGAAGATAGGTCTTCCAGTCGCCGAAGGCCTGCATCACGGTGCGGTGACCGGAGGTGACGGCGGGATCGTTTTTCAGGGCATCGAGAAGGGTTGCTTTTTCAGCCGCCGTAAGCCATTTCGCGCGCTCCGGTTCGTCTTCCAGTATGAAGTAAATGCAAATTCCGAGCACTACGCTCGGAAGGCCCTCGATGAGGAACATCCATTGCCAGCCGCGCAGGCCGAAATGGCCATCCATGTAGGTCATGAGCGCACCGGA
>DASZRZ010000057.1:0-4669 GCA_035548935.1 Terriglobales bacterium | reverse complement strand
GATGCCCGTGGATGCCGCCCCTCCCGGCGTTCTTGTTGAATCCGGCGATTCAGCGGATGTCACCACCAGGATTGCCGCCGAGATGGACTGTGGCCTGATCGTACTCGGAGTGCACCGTGCGGAAAGTCTGGCCGGCCATATGCCTTGGTCGGTTGCGTCGCGCATCGTGAGGAATGCAGTCTGTCCGGTGCTTACGGTCCGCTCCCGTCCCGAGGGCAGCCCCTTGAAGGAGAAGATTGACGGGCAGGTTCCCTGGTATTTTATTGGTGAAATTCTCCCCGAGCCGGAGGATGTTTGATTGGCGTCAGGAACAGGTGATAGCGAGTCAGGGTTCCTTCGTCTGGCGGCTATGAGATGTAGTCAGAGCGCTCAATGCCGAGTTTCTTCAACTTGGAGTTGAGGGTGGTCCGTTTCAACCCCAGCCGGGCTGCCGCTCCGTTGGGCCCGGAGATCATCCCCCTGGATTCGCGCAGAGTGCGTAGAATATGCTCCCGCTCGGCGGTCTCCAATGTTGCAGTTGTGGCTGGTTCCGGCTCCTCGGGCATCTGAAGTTCAGCCAGTGGAGCTCGTAAAACCGAGCCTGGGCTGAGGATGACGGCCCTCTCCACAAAATTTTCCAGCTCCCGGACATTGCCGGGCCACTTCCATGTGGCGAATGCCTGCATGGTCTCGGGTGGAATGGTCTCGATCAGCCGGTTCATGCGCCTTGCATGTTTTTCCACGAAGTAACTTACCAGTAGAGGGATGTCCTCCCGGCGATCTCGCAGCGAGGGAACGGCGATGGGAAATACCTTGAGGCGGTAATACAGGTCGCTGCGGAACTGGCCTTCCGCGACCATTTTATCGAGATTCCGATGGGTGGCTGCGATCAGCCTTACGTCCACGGAGATGGTTCGCGTACTGCCCAGGCGCTCGAATTCTTTTTCCTGCAACGCTCGCAGGATCTTTGGCTGAAGCTCCAGCGGCAGGTCTCCGATTTCGTCGAGGAACAAGGTTCCCTGGTGGGCGAGTTCGAGCCGCCCGATCTTCTGGGATATGGCGCCCGTAAAAGCGCCCTTTTCATGCCCGAAGAGTTCGCTTTCCAGCAGCCCAGCGGGAATAGCGGCGCAGTTGATTTTGACGAAGGTGCGGTTGCTGCGCGGGCTGAGGCGATGAACGGCGCGAGCCACCAGTTCCTTTCCCGTGCCGGTCTCGCCCTGGATTAAAACCGTGGCATCGCTGTTGGCAACCGTTTCCACATGCTTCAGCACCCGCTTGAGGCCGGTGCTGCTTCCGATTATGTCGTCGAACCGGTGCTCGGTATTGAGTTCTTCTTCGAGGTAGCGCTTCTCCTCGCGAAGTCTGTTACTGAGTTTGGCGAAGTTCTTGAATGCCACGGCATTATCCACCGTGGCAGCAATGCGGGCGGCGATCTGCGCCACCAATTGAAGCTCTTTTTCGGCAAAGGCGGCCTCGTGGCGGCTTCCTACCATCAGCGTTCCCAGGGTCCGCTCATCGTGTACGAGAGGCACCCAGCACCCTGACTTCAAGTGAGCCTCCAGGTGATGCCGTATCCCGGTGAGACTGAATTCCTTTTTGTCGAAGTGCCGCAGTAACAGAGGCTCACCGGAAGAGAAGACCGCCCCGGCCGGTGAATTTTCCACCGGCACCGTGACTTCTGTCAGATCGGAATCGCTCTGGCCCGCATCAAGAACGTGAATGCGCAGCGTGTTGGTTTCGCTGTCGTAGAGCCCTACGCTCGCATAATCATGCGGCACGATCTGCTGAATGCTGGCCGAGATCGCGGATAAAAGTTTGCGAATATCGAGGTTCGAAAGTAAAACATTGCTGAGCTGAAGTAATAACGCCTCCTCGACACGTTTTCGATCGGTAAAATCACGGGTGACTTTTGCGTATCCCCGCAATTGACCCTTGGCATCGTGAATTGCGGTAATTACCGTGTTCGCCCAGAAGCTGGAGCCGTCTTTCCTCAGCCTCCAGCCTTCATCTTCGTAACGGCCGGTCTCCGCCGCGTGCCGCAATTCCTCCTGGGGCTTACCGCGGTCAATATCCTGGCGGGTATAGAGGCGGGAAAAATGGGAGCCAACTAAATCTCCCGGCTTGTATCCCAAACGCTGTTCCCCGGTGTTGGAAGTAGATATGATCCCGTTCGGATCAAGCAGAAAGATGGCGTAGTCGCTCACGCTTTCCAGGAGCGAGCGGAACTGGCTTTCGCTCAGACGAAGAGCGTCTTCCGTGTGTTTTTTCTCCGAGATATCCCGGACAACCGCCAGCACCATGCGTCCTTCCGCTGTATGGATGGGGCTCAGCATGATGTCGACCGGAAACTCGCTGCCGTCCCGGCGCCTGCCGAGTAGCTCCAGACCGGCCCCCATGGGCCGCATGCGCGACTCGTGGCTGTATTCCTCGCGGTGCGCGGGATGAGTGGATCGCAGCCGCTCAGGAATCAGAATCTCGATGGGCTTCCCCAGTAACTCCCCCCTGGAATAGCCAAACAGCCTCTCCACCTCGGGATTCGCGTGCGTGACGTTTCCTTCCGGACTGGTCACCAGAATTCCATCAGGCGAGAATTCGAATACGCGCTCGAACAGGGTCTGCACTTCTTGAGCCTTCGCGTCTGGAGAGTGTGACTTCATGATTCGCAGCAATATCCCGGCAGAGGCATTGGATATCACCGGGGATTTACCTCGTGATCTTAAACCCTGCGCGGCCAACATGCTGAATTCGAAAAAATACGCGGGCAGGGAAGGATCATAATAAGACTACGGGGGAATGCAGCGGGCGAAGGGATTCCTGCCGCTGCAAAGGGCATAGTTTGCCCGGGCGGTCAAAGGAATGGGAGCGGCGTTCCGCTAAAAGTGAGGCTGTACCGCCAACACGGGGCAGGCGGCTCCTCGTATAACTTTGGAAAGGGTTGACCAGGGAGCATGATCCAGAAGCGGCCCTGAGCCACTACTCCCGGCAACGATCAAATCCGCCTTCTCCGCCAGGGCAACCTTCAGAATCTGCTCGCTTGCATCCCCGACTACCGCCCGGGTGTGGGGATCGCACCATAGGCTGGCATCATCCGGAATAAGATTCTTAAGTCTCTCGGCAACCTGTTTTCTGGCAAGCTCGGAAGCGCCCTGGGATTCCGAACCAACATTCACCAGCGTCAGACTGGAGTTCGATTCCTCCGCAAGCGCCGCCGCATACTGCGCCGGGCGAAGGGATCCAATTACCAGATCGGTTGCAAGCACGATGGAGCGGAGGTTCATCCCCTTTTTCTCCGTCTTGCAATTGGGACCCACGACCATCACCGGCGCGTGGCTGCTCCGCAGTACAGCCTCGGCGACCGAGCCCATGACCAGTTTTTCCAGGCCGCTCGCTCCGTGGGATCCCATGATGATCAGGTCGATGTTATGTTCAATGACCGCGGCCTTGATCGCGCCCACGGCACTGTTGAGGTACACAATTTCCTGGTGGTGGACCGAGGGGCTCAACTTTTTGACCAGTTCATCCATCTGCTGTTTCGCATCATCGATACTTACATTGATAAAAGCCGGATCGAGCGGAACCTCAGCCGAGGGCATGACCGGTGGAAGCGCGTAAATCAGAATCAGTTTCGAGTCATACCGCCGGGCAAAATTACCCGCAACCTCCAGGGTATGCTCCGCACTTCTGGAAAAGTCGATTGGGACCAGAATATTGGCGATACGCAAACGCGTCGTTTCCAGGTGAAAGGAGAGGGGCTGATCCGTGGGATGGCCGCTGGCTGTCGTTTTCATCGCTTTACTCCTCCGCGAAACCATAAGGCTGGAACTGCCCGGGCTCTGTGCCCCGCCTCACTGGTGTTTGTGATGCAGATCACACCCGGGAAGAGGTCCTGCCCGTTTGGCGATCCACATCGCGAAGCTGTGTCTGCCGTCACAATCCGGCCGCTTTAAGGCTGATAAGCTCCCGGCCAGTGCAGTGGAGGATGTTATGACGGATGAACTCAATAAAATTGAACCCAATAAAATTGACCTGAACAGCGCAGCGGTTACGCTGCTCACGCAGTTGCCGGGCGTGGCAAAAAACGTGGCATATGAAATTGTGAACTACCGGGAGCACCACGGTGGATTCTCCGGCTGGGAGGATCTTCAGAAGATTCCGTCGCTATCGAAAAGCAAAGAGGTGCTGCAATCTTTGCAAAACAGGGCATTCCTGGGGCCGCGCCCAGAGCCAGTCGTGCACAGTTCGCGTGCCATCCTCAACCGCCGCCGGGGCAAATCAAAAGACGAGCTACAGAATCATGGCTAGGATATCCATAATGCCCGGGTGTTCCGGCTCTGCTTAGGCGGGAGAAAGAGCGGCCCGGGGAAGCAGCCACCGCTTCGCCAATTGAACCAACAGCAGATAGGTTAAGGTGGCCGCAGCCAAAAATCCAAAATATGCAGTCGGCAGAGGCGTAAAGCCGAGAGGCCCGGCCAGCGGGCTGAACGGCAGAATGATTCCTGTTAAAACCACAATGACAATTGCTGCCAGCAGAGGCCTGCTTGGGAGGTTGCGCAAAGGATTGCCGGTAGTGCGAATCACCAGCAAGACAAGCGTTTGAGTTGCCAGAGACTCGACAAACCATCCTGTGTGGAATTGCGCCTCGTTGGAATGAAAGACGCGCAGAAGCACGTAGAAGGTGATGAAGTCAAAG
>DASZRZ010000056.1:0-3869 GCA_035548935.1 Terriglobales bacterium | reverse complement strand
GCGCGCCAAGGAGAAGGCGATTCAGGATATTCCATACTTTCCCGCAACCAGATTTCTCTTGCAATCGCGAAGCCGCTTCTGGCAGGCTTCCCAACTCAGTGGCTATGCGCGCACCGACCAGCCGGCGGAGATGTGGGATTGTACGTACGACGTAGCGGCAACGGCGGGCATATTGGGTGTGACCATCGGCGGTACCCTGGGGCGCCGGGTTCTGGATTTCACCCCGGATAAAAGCGTTGTATTCGGAACCGGTCTGGCCGCCGTGGCATTTCCAGCGCTCCGTTCGGAGTTTCAAAAAGGCGTGGCAAAGCGTTGGGCACTAGAGCCATGGTCACGCGGAGCGTTTGCGGTGTTTTACCCCGGACAGATGGCTTCCATGATGCCGGATTTGTCACAGCCCGAAGGCAAAGTTCATTTTGCCGGAGAGCATACGTCTTCATGGATGGGGTGGATGGAGGGCGCTCTTCAGTCGGGAGAGCGGGCAGCGGAAGAAGTATTGAATCAGGTCCATTGAAATCTCGATATCACTATGATCCAGATAATCATCATGTTGCATGTTCTGATGGCGGTCAGTTTGCTGGGCGCGCTTACGCATCAAGCGGTAAGCCTCATCCGGCGCAAACCCGCTTCAACGCCCAATGGCTTCATCAACCGCTTTCGAAGTGTTCATTCGCCGGCCTACACGAATACGATTATTTTGCTGTTTTGCGCGACGACACTGCTGGGAGGCTTCATGTATCCCCGGTACCGTCTCGATGTGCGTTCAACCCTTGAGGATATGCAGTTGCGGGCAGCCAATGGCTTTTTCGAGATTAAGGAACACCTGGCCGCCATTGGGTTGGGAATGCTTCCCGCCTATTGGTTGTACTGGCAATCGCCGCTTGTCCCGGAGCATGCCACCACACGGAAGTATTTAACATGGATGCTGACGGCATTTGTGTGGTGGAACTTTCTGGTTGGCGAGTATCTCAACAACATCAAAGGACTCTATCCGTAAGGACTCCAGCCATGATGAGCCGATTCGCACAGTTCAAGATTTTTTCGATCGTGTTTGGCGCCGTCTATACCATGTTTTTCCACTACAACTGGGCGCCATTCAAGTATTACCCGGCAATTTCCAAGTTAACGCTCGAGAATCTTCCCATCGCCGATGCTGGCCCGGCCATTTTGTGGTACGCGTGGCTGCTGAGCGCCCTTGTCATTACCCTGCCTATAACCCTCTTATTTCCCAGGAAGTTAGCTGACAAGCTGTGGGATGGGTGGGTTTGGATTGGCCCGGCGGCCGTGATTGTGGTGATGCTGTTCTTCGAGAAGCAGTGGTTTTTTTAACAAAATATATGCTAAAATTTGAGCGCCTAGGAGGGTACGAATGAAGCTATTTGCCAGATTGATCGGGATATCCCTTTGCGGGATGGTCGTCTGTGGGTTGGCGTGGGCAAACGGTTCCGAGTTTTTTGACCCGGGAGACCAGATTGGTTTGTACTATTACGGACACATTAAGGACGTAAAGGGCAAGCCGTTGACCAACGTAATCGTCAATGTTGCAGTGAAAGACACAGCCCTGAAGTTCCCTGTCCGTAATGATGCGCCTGGCCACTTCCGCACCCCGGATGTTGGCAACGCCATCAAGGGCCTGGGGCAGAAGATTGATCCCAGCAAGATTCAGATCAATGTAGTCAAAGAAGGCTACCGGCAGGTAAGTCCCGCTTCAACAACGGCTCCCAACCGGGCCGCCAATGCCGTGGGAATTGAGTTTGTGATGGAGCCCATCGCAGGCAAGTAAAGCTGGCGCTTTCTTTTAACGGACCGGCGGAGCATACATAAGGCCGCCCGATGTCCACAAACGGTTCAGGCCGCGATCCAGTCCAATCGGACTGTCGCGGCCTACGTTTTTCTCGAAGATTTCTCCGTAGTTCCCCACTCCCTTGATGACGTTGTAGGCCCAGTTTTCCCCTAAACCCAGTGCTTTGCCATTGCCGGGAATGACTCCCAGAAAGAGCTGCACGGCCACGTCGTCGCTGCTCCGCATTTCGTTGACGTTCGTGGAGGTGATGCCGAGTTCCTCCGCCGCAATCAGCGCGGAGACGGTCCATCGCAGAATATCGAAGAACTGAGCGTCATCCTGGCGCACCAGTTGCGCGAGCGGCTCTTTGGAAATCTGTCCGGCAAGAATTTCAAAATCGCTGGGGCGGGGCATTTTGCTGCGTATGGCGCCCAGCTCTGTAATGTCGGCCGTATAGGCGTCGCAGCGCCCGGTGGCCAGCGCCTCGCCAATTTTCCCGAATTCGTGGGGCGAATCTACCAGAACTTTCTGCAATGTGAGTCCGTTCGCCCGGAAATAAGCGCTGACGTTGGATTCGAAAAAATTACCGGCGGCTACACAGATCGGCACCCCGGAGAGCTGCCGGATCGTCTCCGTCCCCCTTTTTTTCGCGACCAGAAAACCCTGGCCGTCGTAGAACATGACCGGCCCGAAGAGAAGGCCGAGGGGAGCCTCCCGCCGTAGCTCCCAGGTGAGGCGGCGGGAAACGATATCGATGTTGCGGGAGTGCAGGAACTTGTCGACCGAGGGAGCATCGACGTATTGCACCTTGTCCGGAGTGCCGAAAATGGCGGCGGAGAGCGCGCGGCAGATATCGACATCGAACCCCACGTAACGTCCGTGGCGATCGATTTCGGCGAATCCAGCCACATAGGGAAATACGCCGCAGGTTAAGAACCCGCGTTGCTGGATGATCTGCAAACGGGATTTCGCCTGTGCCTTCGCTGTTGTCAGCAGCAGAAGCAGAAGGATGGGAAATGTCCAGCGCGCCATGCGGGGTCCTTCCTTCAGGGTGTGGGCTGGGGCTTGCCGGTGTGAACAGGTTGCGAAGATCTCGGCGTCTTTATTCAAAGGATCAAGATTCAAAGGATCAAGGATCAAACGATCCAGCCATCGGGATCAGGCAATTTTGGCCGCAACCGGAGTGATCCGGCAGGGCAAATTTGCTCAGAATGGTATTGTACTCGCGCCAAAGTTCCGCCATTATCTTTCCGGCCCGGCTTTGAGCTCTGCTGTCCGATTACAATTTTCGAGTTCAGGCGCGCCAAGAGGAGAGTAAATAAGCATGCACGCAGCGATGTGTAAATCATCGACGATAAAAGCACTGGTTCTGTGGACCTGTATGGCAGGCGTCACATTGGTTCGCATGGAAGCCAGCCCCCGGCCCAATCCGGCCAAACCGGCGGATGCCAGCAGCGTGAGCATTGATCCCGACGATATCGGGGGCGTTGTAACGAGCTCCAAAGGTCCGGAAGCTGGCGTATGGGTAATTGCGGAAACTACCGGACTGCCAACAAAGTTCCGCAAGATAGTTGTGACCAACGAAAACGGCCAGTACCTGCTGCCCGATTTGCCGAAGGCGAACTACAACGTCTGGGTGCGCGGCTATGGTCTGGTGGATTCCAAGCCGGTTGAGGCCGCGCCCGGGGTAAACCTGGCTCTTACCGCTGTCGTCGCGCCCACGCCGCGCGATGCCGCCGAGTACTTTCCGGCAAGTTATTGGGTCTCGTTGCTGAAGATACCGACCAAGAGCGAATTTCCCATGAACGTGCCGACGCCTCCACCGCTTCCGGGGCCAGAGGATCATGGCAACCCGACGCACGGATACGGCGTGGTGCCGACCCCCAAGGTGATCAACAACCAGGCCGAGTGGCTCTTCAGCCTGAAGGGATGCTGGACCTGCCACCAGGTGGGCCTGAAAAAGACCCGCGAGATTCCGGCAAGCATGGGACTAAAGAACACTCCCGAGGGATGGGAGCGGTTCATGATGTCCGGGCAGGTGGGCCGTAGCATGATTACGCAGTTGAATCGCCTGGGACATGACAAG
>DASZRZ010000055.1:0-10908 GCA_035548935.1 Terriglobales bacterium | reverse complement strand
ATTCATCCTTAGCGGATGTGACGGCCTCCGATTGACAGGCCCGAAGCGGGGCGAGCGGAAAAGCTTCGGGCCACCGATTCCCCTTCCCGGGTGAAGTGCACTTCGAATTCCACTTCAAATTGAACTTCGAGCTGTTACTTCCAAATTGTCGCCTCCCCGGACTGTGATCTCCCCCGGAAAGTGCTCTTCGACGCGCCATTATGAATGTGGTATAAAACTTCGCCACAAGAAGTGCACTTATTCTTCCAAGTTTTCCCTCTGGAGCGGTAAATGAAGCTGACCAAGTCGTGTTTTGCTGTAATCCTTCTCAGCCTGTTGGCTGTGCCTGCCGCCTTTTCTCAGAAAAAGTCCGATGCCGGAGTGGGTATTACAAGGATTGAGATCCAGCGTCGCGAGGTAGCCTTCGGCGGCCAGAGCTTCGGGAGTGCTGGCCAATACGAGATGATTTACGGCAAAGCTTATGGCGAAGTCGATCCCAAGTCGCCCTTCAATGCCGGAATCCTCAACCTCGACAAGGCTCTGGTCAATTCGCGTGGACACGTGGAATACAACGTCGATATGGTGATCCTGAAGCCGGTCGATATCAACAAGGGCAACGGCCGCCTGGTCTATGACGTCATCAATCGCGGGCACGAAAAGGCGCTCGCCGATCTCAACATGAGCAAGTTCCTCTCCACCGGCCCGCAGGAGGTCAAAGACCCCGCCACCGGACTTCTCATGAAGCGCGGGTACACCATGGCGTGGAGCGGGTGGCAGGGAGAGGACTCCATTGAGGTTGCGCGCGAAGGCCTGCTGCGGGCCCGGTATCCCGTGGCCATGAGCAATGGGAAGCCACTCGTTGGCCTGAGCCGCGAAGAGATCACCAGCGTTCCCGCCGGCCCTTCTTTCACGCGTCTGCTCACCTATCCCGCAGCCAATCTCGATAAGTCAGCGGCAACCCTCACCGTGCGGCAGCACGAAGAAGACCCCCGGCAGCCCATGCCCCCCAGCAGCTGGAGTTACGTGGACAACAAGCATGTGCGCATCACGCCCGCCGCGGGTGTGGATCAGGATGCGCTCTATGAGTTCATCTACCCGGCTACCGATTCCGTTATTCAGGGACTGGCTTTTCTTTCGATCCGCGACTTTGTGTGGTTCCTGCGATACGCCAAAACCGACTCCACCGGACAGCCGAATCCTGTATATCCCGCTGCTCCCTACAAGGCGGTACTGGGAACGGGCATTTCGCAGAGCGGACGTCTGCTCAAAGACATGGTCTATCTGGACTACAACAAAGACAGCTCGGGCCGCATGATCTTCGACGGAATCCTCAATGTGGTTTCGGGCTCGCGCAAGACCAACATCAATACGGCTTTCTCTCAGGCGGGACGCTTTTCGCGCCAGCACGAAGACCATCTCTACGCGGGCGACCAGTTTCCTTTCACCTATAACACCACGAAGGACCCCATCACCGGGAAGACCGATGGCCTGCAGGTGAAGTGCACGAAGTCCCACACCTGTCCCAAGACAATCCAACTCGATGCCGACACCGAAATCTGGCAGGGCCGTGCATCGTTGGTGCTGACCACGCCGGATGGCAAACACATTGACCTTCCCGAAAATGTGCGCATGTTTGTGCCCACCGGCATTCCCCATAACGGACGCGATCTTGGAGAAGGCCCGCCCGTACAGGGCAAGCCGGAAGAGAGAGGCATCTGCCAGCTTCAGAGGAATCCGCTGGAGTACCGCTATTATGAGCGCGCCCTGTTTATCGCTCTGGACCAGTGGGTCACCGAAGGAATCGCTCCACCCCCCAGCCGCTATTCCAACCTGAAAGACGGTACCCTGATCACCATGGCTGAGGCAGAAAAGATATGGCCCGCCATTCCGGGAGCGCCCTTCAGCCGCACAATCAACAAGCTTCGTCCCAAAGACACTCAGGAGCCGCCCAGGTACATCGGACCCGAGTATCCGATCTTTGTGGAACGCACTAACGAAGATGGCAATCCCATCGGTGGCCTTGTTCCTCCGGAGGTTACTGTGCCCATCGCCACCTACTCCGGACGCAACTTCCGCCGCGCGGGCTATGCCGAAGGCGATCTCTGCGTTCTCTCCGGCAGCTATATGCCCTTCGCGATTACCAAGAGCGAACGCCTCGCCAAGCACGACCCCCGTCCTTCGCTCGAAGAGCGCTACAAGGATCAGGCCGACTTCAGCGCCAAGCGTAAGCAGGCCGCCGAAGCCATGGTGCGAGACCGCCTGCTTCTGCCGGAAGACGTAGAGATCTTCACTTCCGTTCCCCTTCCCACCGCCGCCTCCGAGGCGGACGCGTTGGCTGCCCACTAACACCTGTCTTACCAGGAACTGACTCAGGAAGGCCGGGTCAGTTCCTGACATTTGTTTTTGGTGTGGATCACAGCGCGCAGACGGTCCAGATTCAGGAAGAGATAAAACGAGCCGGTTCTGCCGCTCAGCTCACCATTCAGTAGAACTGAGAACTGAACTCTCAGCCCCCGGCGATTGCCCCAATAATTAAAAAGGGCTCTGCTCCCGACACCACGTCTTCCGGCAGTGGCGAATCTGGCGATTCATGGGAGAAATCCTGCTCACACGCAAAAAAGCGCAGGAATGCCCTGCGCTTCTGCGTGCCATAATCGCGAATTGTGCCGCGCAGCATGGGATACCGCGCCTCCAATGCATCCAGCAATGAGCGCTGTGTAGGCTCTCCCGTGACCTCAAGGATGACCTCGCCCGAAACCTGCGCCATGGTACGCAAATGCGCCGGGAGTACGACGCGAATTTTCGCGCCGCCCCCGCTCATGGCAGCGTCTGGACCTCCACCGACATCACCGCCGGCAGGTTGTGCACAATCGCCGACCAGCTGTCGCCGCCGTCTGGCGATGCATAGACCTGGCCGCCAGTGGTTCCAAAGTAGATGCCGCACTTGTCGAGCGAGTCCACCGCCATGGCGTCCCGCAACACATTTACATAGCAGTCACGCTGTGGAAGTCCCTTGCTGAGCGGCTCCCACTCGTTTCCGCCGGTGCGGCTACGGTAAACCTGCAACTTTCCATCAGCAGGAAAGTGCTCGGAATCGCTCTTGATCGGCACCACGTAGATCGTCTCCGGTTCGTGCGCGTGGACGTCGATCACGAATCCGAAGTCGGTCGGCAGGTTTCCGCTCACCTCGTGCCATACGTCGCCGGCATTGTCGCTGCGCATTACGTCCCAGTGCTTCTGCATGAAGAGCACGTCCGGCCTGGAGGGATGCATCGCGATACGGTGGACGCAATGGCCCACCTCCGCGTCCGGATCGGGAATATACTGCGACCTCAGGCCTCGATTGATCGGCTTCCAGCTCTTTCCCGCGTCGTCGCTGCGGAATGCTCCCGCCGCGGAAATGGCGATATACATCCGCTGAGGATTACTGGGATCGAGAAGGATCGTATGCAGGCACAACCCCCCCGCGCCCGGCATCCAGTGCGGACCGGAACCGTGCTCCCGCAGTCCGGCAAGTTCATGCCATGTTTGCCCTGCGTCGGTGGAACGGAACAGCGCCGCGTCCTCAACCCCGGCATACACCGTGTCGGGGTCTTTGAGCGAAGGCTCCAGATGCCAAACTCGCTTAAACTCCCACGGATGAGGGGTTCCGTCATACCACTGGTGAGTGCCGGGAACCCCCTCGTAAGCGAATTTGTTTCCCACGGGATTCCAACTCTTGCCGCCATCATCGGAGCGCTGCATGGTTTGTCCAAACCAGCTGCTGGATTGCGAAGCGTAAAGCCGGTTCGCATCGGCGGGAGACCCCTTTACGTGATAAATCTCCCATCCGGCGAAGTGCGGGCCACTGACCGCCCAGGTTTCACGCTTACCGTCCGACTCCAAAAGGAACGCACCTTTTCGCGTACCCACCAGCACTCGTACTCTGCTCATAGCAACATACTCCCGGGTTAGGGTAAATCCAGCTGATGTCTTGCAGTTCAAAAAGCAGTTTAAAAAGCCAGTTAAAAAACTAATTGCAGGTAAGGCTATGGTTCATCTGCGTAGAAATATCGCGGCAGTAAGCTGGGCATCGCGCAGGACCAGACCTGCCCAGACCAGCACTCCGAAGATAACCGGAAACAGGAATAATACGGCGCCCACGCGTACCATTGTCGCGGTCGCTCCGCCCAGATAAGCCGTCAGCAGGATTGCCCCAAATACGGAAGTCCGCGGAATGGCATAAAGAATCGTGGAAAGCAGCAGCACCAATCCAATGGGAAAAACAGTGTTAGCGGGATAACCCAGTTGCACCGTCCCCTCCACCGCGGGTGGCAGCTTCAGTATCTTGATGGAGGCGTCAAAAAGCAGGAACAATATGACCAGGGCGCTAACAACGCGCCCTGCCCACAACCGCTTCCTCGATACCGGAGATACCTGAAATTCAGACAACATGAGTTTCTCCCGTGAGTGGAACCTCTTCCATCTCAGCGTTTTTGCGAACAGGCGGGTATGCTGGACCGGGCCGGAAGCAGCGGCTTCTGTCCCTTCAACAACTGTACATCAAAGGCCAGAATTTCCGCGCCGGTGGCTCCATAGAGAGCCATGGTCTCCACCAGGTCCACGGTGCCGCGCTTGCCAAACAGGCGCATCGTGTCGGCAAAAGTAGCGGAAGAAACCTTCTTCGTGCCGAACATCTCGCGGCCAAGCTTGATGATGGTGGCTTCCTTCTCGCCGAGTCCCGTCACCGGCTTGCAGTATTTAATGATGTCGATGATCTGGGGCTCCACCTGAGTCTTGGTGGCGAACAACTTCGGATCGCCCGCCATCTTGGAATGCTCCTCCCACTGTGTCCACTCAAACTGGTTGTCCAACTCACGCGAGGTTGCTAAAACAGCAATGGCAATCAGCCGGTCGCCAAGGTCGGTCTCATACTTCAGGTAGTGCCGGGCATCTGCCAGCGGCTTGGCAAGCTTTGGACTGTGCAGGCGCTCGGTGGCGGGCGAGGAGTTAATCAGCTCGTCGTAAACCTTCTTGCCGTAGTCGTCAAACTCCTCCCGCTTCGGCAGAGGCATGCGGCTTCGGGTCTCGGGATGGATGTCTTTCGGCAGTGGCGCTTCCGTTGCATTGGCGTTCCCTGTCGGGCGCTGCCCATAGGAAGCTATCCCAGCCACACCCATTAAAGCCAAAAACAGAACAGTTCTGAACATGCTCGACGCTTTCATTCTCTAGCCCCTCATTCTTATCGAATATTTGAAATTGCAAAGACCGCCCGGAGCCTAGTCCGCCTATAACCGGCGCTACTTTTGCAATTCGTCTTTATACCTGCGATGGCTTCACTTCGCAATTACTCTTGAAAAACACTTGAATCAATCCCAAAGGATTAACATTCACCAGGGGGACCAACACCCCCAACAGGTGGTGGTTCATGACATGGATATTCTGGGCGCTTTTATCTGCATTCTTTGCTGCGATTACGGCGATCCTGGCAAAGATTGGCGTTTCCGGCATTGACTCCAATCTTGCCACGGCGATTCGCACCTCTGTCGTCGTGGTCTTTACCTGGATGGTCGCCTTGTTCACCTTCAAACATGACGCCATTCATGTTCTTACACCGCGCACATGGTTATTTCTCACGCTCTCCGGGGTCGCGACCGGACTGTCATGGCTCTGCTACTTCCGTGCTCTGCAACTCGGACCAGCCTCCCGGGTCGCGCCCATCGATAAGCTCAGTGTTGTATTCGTAATCCTGTTCGCCGCCATGTTTCTGGGCGAGAGGATCACGGGGTCCAAACTCCTGGGAGGAGCCTTAATCGCCGCCGGTGCGGTGGTGCTCGCGCTGGACTAAGGAATGCGTTGCAAGCCACGAAAACAATTTGCTTCACTCGGAAGCCCGTCCGGTGTAAAAAGTACCCCCGCTGGATCATCCAGGCACTTGCAGTTCACCAGCATGAGGTCCCCGAACATGAGTTCTCCGAGGAAGGCACACTGGTTCGTCAAAGCCGCTCTTGCGGCATTGTTGTTCGGCGCTGTAGCCAGCGTTGGCAGCGCCCAAACCATATCCATGACGGTCGATGCCGCCAGGACTGGAGCGCCCATCTCACCTTATATCTATGGATTTTTTACGGAGCTTCTCGGCAATAACGAGGGAGGGTTCTGGGCCGAGATGCTTGCGGACCGCAAGTTCTTCTACAAGGTGGACTCTAATCCAGAGCTTCCGGGTCCCAGACCTCGCGGCCGCAGAAGGGTATTTATCCGCTGGCATCCCCTGGGTGCCGATGAATTTGTCGTAATGGACCGCGAGCGTGCCTATGTCGGGCAGCACAGTCCCATGGTAAAGCTCGAAGGCTCCGTGCCCCACGGAATCCAGCAGGCGAGCCTGGGACTTCGCAAGGGCCGGAAGTATACCGGACGCATTATTCTTGCGGCGGAGCCCGGCGCCGAAGTGAGCGTAAGCCTCGTCTGGGGGCCTAATCCGGCGGACCGCGAGACCATACGAATTAAGTCACTTCGAAAAGACTATGCCCGGTTTCCCTTGAGCTTTACCTCCGGCGGTGATAGCGACGACGGACGCCTCGAAATCGCTGGGACCGGCAAGGGGTCGTTCCATATCGGCGCCGTATCACTCATGCCGGACGACAATCTTTATGGCTTTCGCGCCGACCTGATTGCGGCTATGAAGAAGATCGGTCCCACAATGTTCCGCTGGCCGGGAGGAAACATGGTCTCGAATTATGACTGGCGGGATGGAATCGGTGACCGGGACAAGCGCCCTCCACGCTTTGACTATGCCTGGAACATGGCCGAGCAAAACGATGTCGGCATTGACGACTACATGAACCTCAACAAGCTCCTCAACATGGAGCCCTATATCTGTGTCAATACAGGATTTGGCGATGCGCACTCTGCCGCCGAAGAGGTCGAGTACACCAACGGCTCCGTGAATACTCCCATGGGCAAGCTGCGGGCCGCCAACGGTCATCCGGAACCCTACAAGGTTAAGTGGTGGAATGTCGGCAACGAAATGTTTGGCCCTTGGCAGCTTGGCTTTATGGCTCTCGATCACTATGTCATCAAGCACAACATGGTTGTGGACGCCATGCGGAAGGTCGATCCATCCATAAAGATCGTGGCCGCTGGAGCCACAACCGTGGAGGCCAGCCAGAGCCGGTCGGCGATCACAATTACCGGTAAACACGTGGCGGAATACGGCGGCCCCGCCGACTTTACCGGAGGCCTGCTGGCCCACTCCGCCGGCTACCTCGACGCCATCGCCGAGCACCTATATCCTTCCACGGTGGACAAGGCTTTCGATTCCGATAAGCAGGATTTCGTGCCCGTGGATGAGCCTCTGGCTGATCGCGCGCGAAAGCTGGCGAATGGAATCCGCGCCTCCATCGAGGCATGGGATGAGTACCAGCAGCGCTTCCCCTCCCTCAAGATGGATCACATTCCCATGGCGTATGACGAGTGGATCTCAGGCAGGATCGGCGACGACAGGGATTCCATGTTCTCCCCACTCTCCAGCGCTCAGGCGCTGAATGAAATGCTGCGGAACTCGCACTTGTTTGTCATTTCCGCCTACACCGGCGCCCCCGAGCTGCTGGCCATCAGCAAGACCGCCGTGGCATTCCGGCCCATTGGGCTTATGTTCGAACTCTACCGCCGCCATTTCGGAACTATTCCGCTTGCCGTAACAGGAAACTCCCCGCAGCACGACGTGAAGGGCACGGTTGGAGTGGACAAACCCAGGGTTCCGTCCGGCAGCAGCACCTATCCCCTCGATGTCGTGGCTGCCCTGTCGGCGGACCGCAAATCATTGACTCTGGCGGTCGTCAATCCGTCGGAGTCCACCCAGCAGATGGATGTCGCGTTTCAAGGGGTGACCGTGCAGGACAAAGGACGGTTATGGCAGATCAGCAGCGATTCCCTCACCGCTGGCAATGAGCCCGGCAAACCACCGGTGGTAGACATTGTGGAGAAACCGCTGACCGAATCGCCAAAGCATCTGACGATTCCAAAGTTCAGCATGAGCATTTACGAATTGCCGATCCAATAAAGGATGCACGTGCCCGGCAGGAACGCTGCCTCGTTGCCTAGCCTGTGGCGCTGAAGCTCTCCCGCCCGGCAACCGGCGTTGCGAGTGGAGCTGTAGCGGCCAGCCTTTCAGATTCAGCCTGCTGCCATGCCTCCCGCACGCTGTAGAGAAGCTGAATCTGGCGGCTAAGTATCTCCGGATTGGTTTCGAACTGGGCCTCCATGATGCCCGAACGAACGAAGGAGTAGAACCGCGAGAGGTTGGTGGCTGCCTCCGCTCCGGCGTCCATATCGAGGGAGCCCTCAAGGATTTGCAAGGCCAGCAGGGCGTGCTTTAACTCGGTGCACCGGCCCTCAATGTCGCCTTCCTGCATGGCGGCAACGGCACGCTGAAGATCGCCGATCAGAACGTCGTAAACGATCACCACGAGCCCGATCTGGCTTGCACTGTGCACCGCCGCTGATCGGTAGGAACCTACCGTACCGTTTTCGATCATTTCTTGCTCCCCCCGAAGTTGCCCAGTAACGCATCGATCTGCTGCTGACGATACGGCATTTGCTGAAGCATGATATTCGCCTTGTTGTACACGTCGGAAAGGCGCGTCTGTTCGCCTGCTATATAGACTTCGAAGCGGTCGATCTGATCCTGCAAGCTGTCTTTCGTGGCACTGATGCTCTTGAGTTCGACCGTGAACGCACCCTCGGTGGAGTCCACCAGAGGCTCCAGCTGCGCACTGAGGTAGCCGGCGAATCCGTCGCCTGCGGTTCCATGGAAGAAAGTACGCACGGCGTTGAAGTTTCCCTGGAGAGCCTGCGTCAGTTGCGTGCTGTCGAGCGTAAGGGTTCCGTCATTGTTCATCGAGACCCCGACTGAGCGCAGAGTCGCGATGGTATCGCCAGAGGAGGAATAACTTCCCGCTGACAGCAGGTTTGTCTGCAATATCCGCAGACCACTGTCACCCGCAAGGGGCCCGGCCGTTTGAGTGGAGGTGTTGTAAGTAAACTGGCTGTTGATCTCTTTGATGACGGAGTTGTAACCGTTTACAAAGCTCTGAATGCTCTTCGAGATCTTATCCACATCGGGCGACACCTTGATGTTGACGGGTGTTCCGGGAGCCGCGGTCTTGAGCTGAAATGTGACTCCATCCACCGCCCCGGCCACGGTATTGCTGGCGCTGGTTATGGGGATTCCATCAATGGTGAGCGACGCATTCTTGCCCTCAACGGCACGAGTAAAAGCCAGGCCGCTGGTGTTGCTGATGGTGATATCTCCCGCCGCTCCGGAGGTGTTGCTGACAAGCGCCAGCCGGGCTCCATTTGCGTCCGTGACCACGCTGGCGCGAACGCCGAGGTTCTGGCCATTGATATAGGAGACAAGGCCGTTCAGCGTATTAACCCCGCTGCCTACGGTTATCGTGGTAGCGGGATTCGAACCGATTTGAAGATCGAAGGTTCCGGGGGTCAACGCTGCATCCGCGTTGGCCACGACATCGCTATACCACGAACCGGTCAAGGCGAGATTGCTCACCACCACCGTGTGATCTCCGGCAATGGCGCCCGCCCCAGCGGAGACGCTAACAATGGAATCCTGCGAGGATGTGGCAATCACCGAACTCAAAGCGCCAAGCGGATCTTTCAGGTCGTTGAGAGTCTGCGTAATTCCCGATGTAAGCGTATTGATTTTGGTTAAGGCGTCCGCCTGGGTCTGGAGATCATTCTGGTCCTGCATCCACTGGCGCTCGGGAGCGCGCTGGACGCTGATCAACTGGGCCACCGTGGAAGCGACATCGATTCCCTGGGAGCTGGATCCCATTGCCGAGAGCAACGAACTCACGTTGATCGAAGGTAACGAACTCATGAAATCAAACTTCCTTCCGGCTTTTTACTTTAAGAAATAAAGGTGTGGTGAGACTCCTCTGCCTCACCACACCTACCAAGCACTTACTGCAGGAGCTTCAGGACCGACTGCTGCATCTGGCTGGACTGCTGCAGAGCGGAGATTCCCGTCTGTTGCAGGATGCTGTACTTCGACAGATTCGCCACTTCAGCACCGATATCCGCGGAACGGATTCCGTTTTCTGCGCCGGAGAGGTTCTGAATCTGAACGCGCATAACGTTAGAGGCCGCCTGGAGCTGGTTGGCGCTGGCGCCCAGGGTTCCGCGCAGAGCCGCGATGCCACCGATTGCCTTGTTGATGTTGATCAATGCGGCCTGCGATTTTGCCGCAGTGGTCAGATCGTCGGCATTGATGGTCACAGCCGATCCACCGCTGGTTCCGAGGTGAGTGGCATCCACCTGTCCGATGGTTACCGTAACGCTTCTGGTGCCGGCAGTGCTGGAATCGCTCATGTAAACCGTAAGAGCGGCTGCCGCGCCAAATACAGCCTGGCCGTTGTAGGTGGTTTTACCGCCGATCGCGTCGATTTCCGTCTTGATCGAGGTGAACTCGGCGTCCAGGGCGGCGCGCTGAGCGTCGCTCACCGTACCGGTGGAGCCCTGCGTGGCCAGTGTGACCGCGCGATTCAACAATGCCGTCACCTGCGAGAGCGCGCCATCGGCAACCTGAAGCTGACCCACGCCGTCGGTCGCGTTACGCGCGGACTGCGTAAGAGCGGAAATGTTAGCGGACAATCCGTCGGCGATCGCCAGGCCAGCGGCGTCATCCGCACCGGAGTTGATTCGGGAGCCCGAAGACAAGCGCTGCAGGGTTTGCTGGAGGTTCGCTCCAGTAATGGACAATTGGTTTTGAGCCATGAGCGACGAAATGTTATTGAGGATGCTTAGTGCCATTGTGTAACTCCTTGTTCAATTGTTTTGCCTGCATCGGAGCTCGCGGCCCTAATCGCCGTTCCTGACTTGTCTTCTCGAGCAGGTCATGTCTTTCGACTTGCTATCTATCGGCACGACTGCTCG
>DASZRZ010000054.1:0-1787 GCA_035548935.1 Terriglobales bacterium | reverse complement strand
GCCCCTGGTCACCCGCTCCTTGCTCAGCCGTCTCTTTGCCTTTGGCTTTCCGTGCATCCACACCCTGCGCGATATCCGGGCTCTGGGAGGTGATTGCGTTCATGATGAGCACTTTGTCCGCATGGAACACGTCGTCCTCGTGCGTATAGCCGATTTCCCGGATAGCCGCGCGGGCGATTTCATTGAAATCCAGCCGGGCTTTGGTGGTGATTTCACCGCCAACCACGACCAGGTTGCTCTTGGCGTAGGTTTCGCACGCGACGCGGCTGTAGGGGTCCTGTGCCAGGCAGGCGTCCAGCACGGCATCGGAAATGGTATCGCAAACCTTGTCCGGATGGCCTTCGCCAACGGATTCGGACGAGAAGATGTAGTTTTTGCTCATTGAGAGACTATGGTTGAGTTATTTGAACGTCATATTGACGTATCAAGATAGGATGATACGTATTATGGAAGGGATGTCAATAGCCGGCAGCAACGGTTTTGCGTATTTCCACCTCCTACCCCTCCTAAAGCGTCTTTTACTTGGGTTCGCCTGGCGTGCCGTCCACGGCATCCTCCGCAACCCCGCGATAGTGAATAACCCTGACCTTCTCCAACGTCACCAAGCCTCCTTGCATCATTTCATCCAGCACGGGAAGGAATCGCTGAATATTCTCCTCCGCATCCACAATCTCAATCACCAGGGGCAGATCCATCGAAAGGCGCAGAATCTTGGAAGTATGGAGCCGGCTGGATTTGCCAAAGCCCATCGGGCCGCGCAGAACAGTGGCGCCTGCTAAGTGCAATTCCCGCGCCTTCTGCACAATGGCCTCATAAAGTGGTTGATGATGCCAACGGTCGCTTTCCCCGAGGAAAACACGCAGCAGGGTCGCTTCGCTGGGCAGGTTCATAAAGATGGGCTCCCTTCACGGCATATCATTGCCTGGAATACCGATGCCATAACCGCCGGAAAGCAGCAAGATTGTTCTATTTGAGACGCGATCTCGGGGAGCCCGGGTCCCGAGGCTTCCGAACTGCGTGTTCTCACGCGGTCTCTAATCCTTGCAGTTTTGTTGTTAGGTTTTCCGGTTTCATGGAACAAGATAGCAGAGACGAATTTGATTGATGGACCGGCAGCAACAACTCATGGCTGAATTCGTGGCGGGCCGCCATAGCTTGTTCGCTTTCATCTTCGGCCTGGTCCGCAATCCTCACGATGCTGAAGACATCTTTCAGGAAGTCTGGGTGCGCTTTTCCCGAGCACTGACGGACGGTGCACAGATTGAGGACCAGGCCAAATGGTGCCGAGGGACTGCGCGGAACCTCATTCTCCACCATTGGCGCGATCAAAAAAAGCAGCCGCTGCCCGTCGATGACGAGTTGCTGGACCTGGCGGAACTTGCCTTCGCGGAGCAGGAGAATAACCCGGATTATCGCCGGCGCCGCCAGGAGGCTCTCACAGAATGCATCGGCGAGCTTCCCGAACGATCCCAGGAGATTCTGCGCCTCAAATATGAAAGTTGGTTGGCGGCGGAAAGAATCGGGGAGCAGCTCTCGCAGACTGCTGCGGCCGTTCTGATGTCACTTTCTCGAATTCGTAAAGCGCTGCGGGATTGCGCAGCGAGGAAACTGGGAGGGCAGGGGGCATGAAGTCGCTCGAACAGCTCCTCGAAAACTGGGAAGCCGGCCAACTCTCTCCGCAGGACCTCGCTGAGCTCAAAGAGCACCTCTCCGGTGCTGCCGGTCGGGCGGCACTCGTTGACGAATGGGTCTTGCGCGAGACGATCTGCGACGCCTTTCGAGCTCGA